>JANWJU010000080.1 GCA_025451775.1 Terriglobales bacterium | reverse complement strand
TGACCGAAAGCTGCCACGGCGTTGGCGGCGCTTCGGTTGCGGCCGCCGCGGCCGCTTGGCCGGCCAGGGTGCGGGCGTGCAGCGGCAGCGCCGCGGTGGCGGCGGCAGCGCCGGCCCCCACGGCAAGGTTGCGGGCAAAGGTACGCCTGTTCATACCGCCTAGTGATACAGGTATTCTGCTTGAAAAGCAACCGTGGGACCGGTACCGGCGTTTGTCGCGCGCACGGCCCATTGTGCCAGCGCTTGCGCCGCCGGGCCGCGACGGACATGGAAGGCCACAGCGGAACTTTTCACAATTCGTGAACCATGCTCTCCAGGACTGGGGTAATGGATCTGGTGGGGCCAGCAGGATTCGAACCTGCAACCGACGGATTATGAGTCCGCTGCTCTAACCGTTGAGCTATGGCCCCGTAAACGCGCCAAACCACTGAATGCATGGTGCTTGTCCGCTACCTGCCGCGTCCCATCTGCACCCTCAAAACCACTGGTGCCGGTTCTGGTGCCGGTTGGCGTCGAACCCAACCGTTCCAGCCGCTCCACGGCTTCGAGCGTGTGCTGGGGCGCGAGGTGGGCCGCCTACCGGCACGTCATCTGGATTGTACGGTGCCCGAGCAATTCCTGCACGGTGCGCAGGTCAACCCCGGCCATCACCAGCCGGGAGGCGAAGGTATGGCGGAGACAATGCCATGGGAAATCGTCGACGCCCGCCTTGACCACGGCCGGCTCAAACCAGTTGCGCGGCTTGCGCCGTGGCAGACCACGATAGCGCTCCTTGCGCCCACGGCGCGGCCCCCGCGTTCGGCGCGGCGCTTCGCCTACCTAACGGCCACCGAACATGCCGAATCGCGAATACCATTGGTATTCGCGGGCGACCATCTCGGGATTGGAGCGAGGCGCCAAATGCCCGCCCGGATAGAGGTAAAGCTCATCATCGCGGCGACCTATAATGAGGGTTTCCGGAGGAACTGTGTTCGCGAGACCGTTGGCTGTATTTGTGTGTGGATGGGCGTTGGCCACGGCGGGATGGGCGCAAGCGCCAGCGCCGCGCGTCGTGTCGCCGCTTCATGGCGTCAACCGCGCGCTGCCGGGCTGGCTGCATGTGAGCGGCGAGATCCGCGACCGGGTCGAGGGCCGCACCACGTTCAACTTCGCGCCCGGAACCGGTGATGGTTACGACCTCACCCGTCTGCGCCTCAACCTGGCGGTCACGCCGGCGCCCTGGCTCAACTTCTTCTTCCAGGCGCAGGACGCGCAGGCGCCGGGCATCGAGACACGGCACCTCAACGCCTCCCTCAAAGAGGATTTCGATCTGCGCCAAGCCTACGTCGAGCTTGCCGCCGGTCCGGCCCGCCGCGTGCGTTTCCGCGTGGGGCGGCAGGAGTTGAACATCGGCAGCCAGCGCCTGATTGGCTCCAGCGACTGGGGTAACACGGCGCGCAGCTTCAACGCCGCACAACTGACGGTCGCCTCAAAGCGCGCGCAGGTCGAGGTGTTCGCCGCCTCGGTGATCAACACCCATCCAACCAGTTTCGGCACGGTGCAGGCGGGCGTGAACCTCTACGGCGTGTATGGCTCGCTGCATGACGCCAAGCGGCGGACGAGCATCGAGCCGTACGTGTTCTGGAATACGAACCCGCACGTCGTGAGCGAGGAAGGGGTTCGCGGTCATAAGAACCTGGTCACGCTCGGCGTGCGCTGGACCGGAAACTGGTCCAACCATTTTGACTCGGCGGTCGAGGTGGCCGATCAAACCGGAAGCCTGTCGAACGACTCGATTGACGCCTGGGCCGGGTACGGGATCGGCGGCTACACATTCGCGGCGGCACCGCTTGAACCGCGCTTCTCGGCCGAGTATGACTACGCCAGCGGCGATCAACGGCGCGGCGATGGCCGCATCGGGACGTTTGACCAGCTCTACCCGTCCAACCATGCCCCCTACGGCATCGCCGACCAAGTGGGCTGGCGGAATCTGCGCGCGCTGCGCTTAGGAACTAATTTCACACCCCAACCCAAGATCAAGGCCAACTTCGACTACAACTGGTTCTGGCTGGCGAGCCGCTTCGATGGGCTTTACAGCTCCGGTGGCGTGCAGATTGTCAGCGCCCCCACCTCCGGCGCGGCCCACACCGGCATCGGGCAAGAGGCCGACGTGGTCATGACCTATGCGGTGCGGCCGGAGCTATCGCTGGGCGCCGGGGTGGGCAGCCTGTTCGCGGGCCCGTTCTTGAAAGAGAACTCGACCGGCCACGGTACGGTTTACCCCTACGCCTTCGCCACCTACCGGTTCTAACCGCGTATCCGGGTTTTATCTATTCGTAGCGCAGCGCTTCGACCGGGTCCAGTTTCGCGGCCTTGACGGCGGGGAAGAGGCCGAAGAACACCCCGATTGCCACCGAGATGCCGAAGCCGGTGAGCACGGCCCATAGGGGCACGGAGCTGGGCAGGCTGGGCAGGGCGAGTTTGATGCCCTCGCTGATGATCCAGCCGCCGATAATGCCGAGTACGCCTCCGGCGCCGGTGAGCAGAACGGCTTCGGCCAGGAACTGCTGCGTGATGTCGGCGCGGCGGGCGCCGATGGCCTTGCGGATGCCAATCTCGCGCGTGCGCTCGGTGACCGAGACCAGCATGATGTTCATCACCCCGATGCCGCCGATCAACATGCCAATGGAGGCGATGGCGACGATGACCAGCGCCACCTCGCTGGTGATGTCGTGGAACTGGCCGATGATGTCGCTGGCGGTGGCCAGGCCGAAGCTATTGGGCGCGGTCCAGGCGTCGCGCCGGGAGCGGCGCAGCGCTTCGGTGATCTGATCCTGGGCGATGCTTAGCATGCCGGGGCGGGCGGCGGCGGCGATGGCGTGCTCCTTGGCGGCGGGGTACAGCTTTTCGTAGGTCTTGAAGGGGATGTCGGCGGATAAATCCTGCTGCGATGGGCCCGCACCGTTGCGCGGCGCCAGCACCCCGATCAAGCGGAAGCTGGTGCCGTCAATCTGGAAATCCTTGCCAATCGGATCCTGGTTGGGGAACAGGGCGTCCGCCACCGAGTGGCCCACCACCACCACGTTCTGGCGGTGATCATTGTTCACGTCCGAGAAAAAACGTCCGTTGGCCACGCCCTGCCCGGTAGTGTCGGGCAGGTTGGGATCAACGCCCATGAAGTTCAGGCCGTCGACCTCATGGGCGGCGGTGCGGGCGGTGTTGCCGCCGCCGCCGAAGCCGCCGTTGGGGATGACTTCGGCGGTGACCGCACTGCAGGCACCGCAGTCCTGGCGCACGGCCGCGACATCCTGATCGCTGAGCGGCTTGCGCATGCGCTCCTCCCGCGTCAGGCGGCCAAGGTGGATGCCGGGCTGGAATTTATACACAAAGATGGTGTTGGTGCCAAAGCTGTTGATCTGATTCACCACCGTCGTGTTCATGCCGGTGAGGATGCTGCCGATGGCCATCAAAGTCACCGTGCCCACGAACACACCCAGGATGGTCAACAGCGAGCGCAGCTTGTGGCTGAGCACGGTATCCCACGCCAGCGCCAGATTCTCGTGGATGTGGCTGGTCATGACGCCTAGGCCTCCGCCCGCAACGCCGTGATGGGTTCGAGCTTTGCCGCCTTCTGCGCCGGGTAGATGCCGAAAAACAGCCCCACCGCGGTCGAAATGGCCAGCGCCGCGATGACCGCCAGCCACGGCAGCGAGAAGGGCAGCGGGGTCACCGCGGCCGCCAGCAGCGTGAACGCCCAGGCGAGTCCAATGCCCAGCAAGCCGCCCACGGTCGAGAGAATCGCCGACTCGACCAGAAACTGCATCAGGATGTCCCTGCGCCGCGCCCCCAACGCTTTGCGGATGCCCACCTCGCGCGTGCGCTCGCTGACCGCCGCCAGCATGATGTTCATGATGACGATGCCGCCGACCACCAGAAACACCATGGCCACGCCAATCATGACCGTGGCGATGACCCCGGTGAGCTGGTTGAACAGCGCCATCAGCGAATCGGCGCCCACCAGGCCAAAGTTATCCTTGTCCTGGTACTTGAGGTGGCGGACGCTGCGCATCAAGACCTCAATCTGATCGTTGAGCGCGGGCAGGAGCGCGGCCGATGGCGCCTGCACGTCCACTTGCAGCGAATCGGCGGAGCCATACTGGGCGCGGTAGAGTCCCAGCGGGATCTCAATAAAGTTGTCCTGCGATTGTCCGAAGACGTTGCCCTGCACGGAGGCTTCGCCGATGATTTGGAACTCGTGGCCGTCGAGGGTGAGGCTCTGGCCGATGGGGTTGACGCCAGGGAACAGTTGGGTGATCACGTCAGCGCCCACAAACGCCACCGGGTTATCGCGGCTCTCGTCGCTGCTGGTGAAGTAGCGGCCGGCGAGCACGTCGAAGCTGGCCAGCTTGATGCTGTTGGCGGTGACGCCGATGGCCTGCACGTCGGTCATGGAGTGATTGCCGGACTTGAGCACGGTGCCGTTGGTGTGGCCGTCACGGGCGGCGACCTCGGCGGCGAGGGAAGCGTGATCGCGCAGGTACTGGAACTCGGCCATGGTGATGGGGTTGTTGCGGCGCTGGGCGATGCGGAAGCGCGCCTGGTCGGTCTCATCGGCGATGCTGTACTGCCGCACGGAGATGATGTTCGAGCCCAACCCGGCGATCTTCTGGCCCACGTAGCCGTTCACGCCTTGCACCAGCGAGACCACCGCGACCAGCGTCCAAATGGAGACGATGATGCCCAGCAGGGTCAAGAAACTGCGCAGCTTGTGCGCCCAGAGTGTGTCGAAGGCGACGAAGATGGACTCGCGGAGATGCACCGGCTACTCCCGGACCTGCGGGGCAGCAGCGCCGCGGCGCGTGCGCTCGTCGCGCGCCACCATGCCGTCGCGGATATGAATGACGCGGTGGGCGTACTCGGCGATATCGGCCTCGTGGGTGACGAGGACGATGGTATTGCCCTGCTCCCAAAGCCGGTCCAGGAGCGCCATGATGTCGGCCGAGGTGGTGGAATCGAGGTTGCCGGTGGGCTCGTCGGCGAGGATGATCGAGGGGTTGTTGATCAGCGCCCGGGCGATGGCGACGCGCTGGCGCTGGCCGCCGCTCAACTCGTTGGGGCGGTGCAGCCTGCGGTCAAACAGATCGACCTTGCGCAGCACCTCTTCCGCTCGTTGCGTCCGTTCGGCCGCCGGCACGCCCGCGTAGACCAGCGGCAGTTCGACATTGTGCAGCGCCGTGGCCCGGGCCAGCAGGTTGAACGTCTGGAAGACAAAACCGATCTCGAAGTTGCGGATGGTGGCCAAGGCGTCGTCGTCGAGCTCGCTAACGAGTTGGTGGTTGAGCCAGTAGGTGCCGCGGGTGGGCGAGTCCAGGCAGCCGATGAGGTTCATCAGCGTGCTCTTGCCCGAGCCCGAAGGCCCCATGATGGCAACGTACTCGTTGCGCCGGATGGCGAGCGAGACGCCGCGCAGCGCCGCCACGCGTTCGGCGCCCATCTCATAGATCTTCCACAGGTTGTCGGTCTGGATGATGACATCGTCGGGCACGGCGCCGGGGCTGGGTGCGCCGGCGGGGGTGTCGGCGGCAATGTCGGCGATGCCGGAGGGCGATAGTGGCATGGGCATGGCTCCGGCTAATTCGTGGTGGGGATGGTCCCGGTGGCGGCGGTGGAATTGTCCACCTTCACGGCTGCGTGGTTGGCCAGGTCGCGCAGTTGGCTATAGGGTCCGCTTACCACCTCGTCGCCGGCCTTCACCCCGCTCAGAATTTGCACGTGATCGATGCCGGTGACTCCGGTGGCTGCCGGCGCGAACACCGCGGTGCCGGTTTTGGCATCGACGATGAAGACGCCCTGCACCGGCGTTTCCTTGCTGGCCAGGCTCGACGCCGCGCTGGTGATGGCCGGAGCGCCATTCTTCGGTGGGTTGAGTTGGCTCGGCTCCCGTTCCACCACCGATTGCAGCGGCACCACGACGGCATTGTGGGCGGTGGCGGTGGTGATCTTGGCAGTGCAGGAGAGGCCGGGCCGGATATCGGCTGGGGGCGCATCGAGCTGCACGACGACCTTGAAGTCCTTGGCCTGCTGGGCGTCGGAGCCGGTCGCGCTGGTGGCGGCGGCGCCGGTCGAACGCAGAATGGCGGTGTCGCCCACCTCGGTCACGTGCGCCGGGAACACGGTGTCGCCAAAGGCGTCGATGGTGATGGTCGCCGGCTGTCCCACCTTCACGTTGGCAATATCGGTTTCATCCACCTGCACCTCGGCCGTGACCACCGACATGTCGGCCACGCGCATCAGCACGCTGCCAGGGGAGTTCTGGATACCCATGACCACGGTATCGCCCACATGGACCGGCAGGTAGGTTACGATGCCGTCCAATGGGCTGGTGAACTCAGTGCGGGTCAGGGCATCGCTGGCCGAGCGCAGATTGGATTGGGCCTGTTGGATCTGTGCCTGCTGACTGGCCACCTGCGCCTGGGACTGCTTCAGCGCCGCCTGCGAAACCTGGACCTGCGCGACCGCGGTCTTGTAGGCGGCTTCCTGGGATTGGTAGTCCGAGCGCGCCAGCAGTTGGTCCTTATAAAGCGCCTGGGAGCGTTGCCAATTCTGGGTCGCCTGCGCCAGCAGGGCGGTACTGCTCGCCAGATTGGCCTGGGCCGTGCCCACGGCCGCCTCCTGTGCCTGCAGGTTGGCCTGGCCGGTTTTGATCGAAGCCTGCATGCCGGCGACTTGGGCGGCTTGCTGGACGTTCCACAGCTTGGCCAACAGCTCCCCCTTGTGGACGCGATCCCCCTCCTGCACATAAAGGTCGGTGATCTGGCCGACGTTGTTGGGGCTGATGTCGGCGTAGGTCTTGGGCGTGATCTCGCCCGAGGCCGTGACCACGGCGGCGATATCCTGGCGGGCGGCCCGCACCGTCTGCACCGTGACCTTATCTCGTCCTGAGCGCAGCAGCGTCACCGCGACCACGGCGGCCACCAGGATCAGAATGGCGACAAAAATGACCAGCTTCCGCGCCGTTGACGTTCCGGCGTCGGTGGCGGAGGTGGTGGCGGCCGACGGCTTGATGGTGGACACCATAGTTAGCTTATCCGAATCCGGCCGCCCTCGTTCCGCGGCGCGCTGGCAATCTTTACAGGTAATCCCTACGGGGCAAGGGGGGGAAAGGTTCTCCCTTTGTAAAAAGAATACTAAACGGTTCAGTATACGAAGTCAAGCCCCGCGTTGGTTAAATAACGCCGCTGCCGCGCCGAACGTGACCGGCGTCGCCTCCTCATCCATTGACCAGAGTTGCTGCGGCGCGTTAAGGTGACGGCATGAGAGTTTCCGCTTCGCCGCGCTGGCTCCTTCATGTGAGCGGAGTCATCTTGCTGTTGGCGCTGGCCCTTGCCTTGGGTGCGCAGCAAGCCGCTGCTCCGGCCCCCGTTCCGGCGCCCCCGGCGCCGGCGGCGGCGGCCCCGCCCGCCGCCGCGCGCGGCGGCGGGGGCTCTTCGGTGGCCATGATGGGCCTGGGAGCCGAGCCGCCAGCGTCGATGGTGGCGGCGGGCAAGACGGTCTTCGAGTCCAATTGCAGCTTCTGCCATGGACCGGACGCGCGTGGCGCCGCCGGACCCGACCTGGTCGAATCGCAAGTGGTCCTCGATGATGTGGACGGCGCGCAGATCGGGGCGGTGATCGCGGTCGGATTTCCGGATCACAACCCACCGATGCCGGCGTTTCATCTTGCCGATGCCCAGGTCAAGGATCTGGCGGCGTTTTTGCACAGCCGCGTGCTGGCGGTAGCCAACTTGGCCCACGGCCAATACGCGCTGCCGTTTCAGGTGAGGGGCGATGCGGCGGCGGGAGAAGCCTACTTTAACGGCGCTGGCGGGTGCTCCTCCTGCCACTCCGTGACCGGCGATTTGGCGCATATCGGTTCCAAGTACCAGCCGATCGACGTGCAGAATGCCTTTCTTGAAGGCCGAGCCAGCCGCGGCGGCTTCGGCCGCGGAGGGCAGCGTCCCCCCCAAAGAGTGAGTGTTACCCTCGCCGATGGCCAAACCGTCTCGGGCACGCTCGATTATCAGAATGAGTTCAATATCGCGCTGACCGACGCCGCCGGCAGGCTGCACTCGATTGCCCTTACCAAAGGCGTGCAGGTGAACCTGCCGCCCTCGCCGCTGGCCGCTCACCAAGCCTTGCTGAGCAAGCTGACCGATGCCGATATTCACAACCTGACCGCCTACTTGGTGACCCTGAAATGAAGGACATGAAGATTCCTGCCTTGGTCAGCCTGCTCGTTTCTGCTCTGGCCTGCGGCTTGGCCGCGCAGACCCCGGCCACCTTGGCTGCCACCGCGGCCGCGGCCGAACCTGTGCTGCTCAGCCCGGCGTTGCTCACGCAGCCGCCTACCACCACCTGGCCCACGTACAACGGCGACTACTCCGGCCGGCGCTATAGCACCCTCGATCAAATCACCGCCGCCAATGTCCAGAACCTCACCGTCGCCTGGATTTACCAGGTGGGCGGCGGGCGCGGCGCCCCCATCCAGGGCGGCATCGACGCCACCCCGCTCATGGTGGATGGCGTGCTCTATTTCAGCGTTCCCAATCACGTCTTCGCCGTCGACGCCCGTACCGGTGATCAGCTCTGGCGCTTCGACTGGGAGAACCACGGTGGGCTCACCATCGTCGGCAACCGCGGGCTGGGCATGTACGGTAACTGGCTGTACTGGATGACGCCCGACGACACCCTGGTCTCGCTCGACGCCCGCACCGGCAAACTGCGCTGGCAGGTGCAGATCGCGAACCCGCGCGGCGGCTACTTCTCCAGCGTGTCGCCCCTTGTGGTGAAAGACCACGTCATCGTCGGCGCCGGGGGCGACACCCTGGATCTGCAGGCCTATCTGGAAGCGCGCGATCCGGTGACCGGGACGTTGCAGTGGCGCTGGAACGTCACCCCCGGCCCCGGCCAACCCGGCGCCGATACCTGGCCCGACCCCAAAGCCGCCGCCCACGGCGGCGGCAAGCCCTGGGTCCCCTACACCTATGACGCGGCGTTGAACACCCTCTATATCGGCACCGCCAACCCCAACCCGGTGTACGCGGGCCAAGGCCGCAAGGGTAGCGATCTATACACCGCCTCGCTGGTGGCGCTCGACCCGGACACGGGGACGATGAAATGGTACTTTCAGGGCTCCCCGCACGACACCCACGACTGGGACCAGGCCGAGCCCCCGGTGCTGTTTGATGCCGACATCAACGGCCAGCGGCGCCAGCTGGTGGCCCAGGCCTCGCGTAATGGCTATTTCTTTGTCTTGGACCGCACCAACGGGAAGGCCATTGTCTCGAAACCGTTTGTTCCGCTGAATTGGTCGCTGGGCGTGAACCGGCGGGGCGAACCCATCCCCAACCCGGCGAAGTACCCCACCGATGACGGCACCATGGTGTCAATGACCGGGGGAGGCGCCACCAACTGGTTTCCGTCGAGCTTTGATCCGCAGACCGGCCTGTTCTACGTCAACGCCACCGAAGGCTACAGCATCGCCTACGTGCAGACCACCAATAATGACGCCTCCGGATTTGCGGGCCGGGCCGTCACCCTCGCCTCCCATGGCCTGCTGGACGCGCTCGACTACAAGACCGGTAAGCTGGTCTGGCAGCACCGCTACCGCACCGATTCGGGCGAGCACGCGGGCATTCTGACCACCGCTGGCCACCTGCTGTTCACCGGCGATACCGAGGGCGACCTGATCGCCTACGATCCTGTCCAGGGGGACGTGCTTTGGCACTTCCACCAGCTCGGCAGCGTCTCCAACGGGCCGGAGACCTACATGCTGGATGGCAAGCAGTACTTGGTGGTGGCGGCCGGTGGCTACCTGTATGCCTACGCCCTGGCGCCGGCAGCAATGCCGGCCTCGGGCACCGGGGTGGCCAGCCGCTGAGAGAAGGTGGCTCGCCACTTTTCGCTGGGTCGCTCCCGCTGGTCGCTTGTGGGCGGGCTTCGATTGGCGGCAGCGGGCGCCCGCTCTGCTCGTGGCGCTTCCAAGCTGCCTCGAGCAGCCGGGGGCCTTTTAACTTGACCCGATTGGGGCGGCGGAACTAACATTTGAGGCAGAGAATCGCCGGTTCGCCTCCGCTTTTGCCTATGTCTTTCCGTTCCGCCGCGCGTGTCCTATCCGTGTTGGGCTCCACCCTGTTGGGTCTGGCGCTCGCCGTCCCGCTCACAGCTCAGTCCACCCCGTCTTCGCCATCGCCTGCGGCGCCTGCCGTCACCCAGGCGGCGCCACCGCCGAAGCACGCCCTCACCCCCAAGGAGCGCGCCCGGCAGCAGAAACAGTTGGAGAAGGAGCTCAACCCCGAGGACAAGAAGTGGCTGAACGAGGACGTGGCCTACATCATCACCCCGGAGGAGCGGCAAGCGTTTCTGCAACTGCAGAACGAGGATGAGCGGGAGGCGTTCATCGAGGAGTTCTGGCAGCGGCGCAACCCTGACCCCACCTCCAGCTACAACCAGTACAAAGAGGATTACTACCAGCGCTTCGCTTACGCCAACCAGCACTACGCCGCCGGCGTCCCCGGCTGGAGGACCGATCGCGGCCGCATCTACATCACCTGGGGCAAGCCCAATGAAGTCGACGACCACGACTCCGGCGGGACCTATGATCGGCCCATGAAAGAAGGCGGCGGCACCACGCAGACCTACCCCTTTGAAGATTGGACCTACAACTACCTGGAGGGCGTGGGCACCAACGTCCAGCTCGAGTTCGTCGATACCTGCATGTGCGGCGACTTCAAGCTTACCTCCGATCCGGGCGCCAAAGACGCCCTGCTGAACGTGCCCGGCGCCGGCCTGACGCAGGCCGAGGAGATGGGCCAGTGCAGCAAGGACCAGCGCTTCGGCCAAACCAACGGCTCGACCATCTCGCCCTGCGCCTCAGTCTTCCAGGGTCAAAGCGACAATGAGTTCTCCCGCATCGAACTCCAGGCCAAGATCTTTTCCGCGCCGCCGGTCAAGTTCAAGGACTTGGCCGAGGTCGTCAACCACAACATCAGCTATAGCCTGCTGCCATTCCGATACCGAACCGACTTCGTTAAAATCACCGACGATACGGTGCTCGTGCCGATCACGCTTCAGATCGCCTACCGCGACATGACCATGAAGCAGACCAACAACGTCGATCAGGCCCAAATCGACGTCTATGGCCGCATTTCGACCATCACCGGGCGTACGGTCGATCAGTGGGACCAGACCGCCGATGTGAACTTTCCTTCTGAGCTGGTGTCCCAGTACGCCAATCAGACCACGCGTTACTGGCACGGCGCGCTGCTCAAGCCGGGACGGTACAAAGTCAATCTGGTGCTCAAGGACGTGAATAGCCCCAGCAAGCTGGGGACCAAGGCCTACTCCATCGTGGTGCCGGCGTATCAGGATGACCAGTTGGCGTCGAGCAGCATCATTTTGGCGGACGATATCCAGAAGGTGCCGGCCAAGGACATCGGCACCGGCCAGTTTATTCTGGGCGACACCAAGGTACGGCCGGTGATCGGCGGGGTGGGCGCACCGGCGCAGTTCAAACGCGACCAGTCGCTGGGCATCTGGATGCAGGTCTACAACCTGACCACCGACCGCATCACCCATAAGCCCTCGGTGTCGATCAACTACCAAGTCGAGGATCTGGCCACGCAGAAAGTGCTCCTCAACCAGACCCAGGCCGCCGGCTCGGAATCGGACGCCGGCGACGAGATTACGCTGGAAAAGTCGCTGCCGCTGGCGCGGCTCGAACCCAGCACCTATCAACTGACCATCACCGTCACTGACAACATGAGCAAACAGCGGATCATGCCGCACGCGGACTTCATTATTTTGAACTGAGAGCCCCAACGGAACCGACAGTCCCCAGAGGACCTACTATGCGGCGCACGGCGGAAGGCGGGTTAACGTTCGCGGCTACCAGGACGGCCACCACCAGGGTGGTCACGCTGGCAGCCACGCTGGCAACTTCGATCGCCACCACGTTGGCATTGACCGTGCTGGTGGCAGTTCCGGTGTTCGCGCAGACAGCGGTTGCAGGGACAACGGCGGGGCGGGCGGCCGGGCCATCTACGGCGCCGGCGACGGGCGAATTGTTCGGTTTGGTCACTGACGCCAGCGGGCGTCCGGAAGCGAACGCAGTGGTTGAGGTGCGGGCGGGCGGGCTGGGCACCGCCGGCCAGCGTCTGCGGACTTCGGAAGCGGGCATCTTCAGCCTGCTTAACCTGCCCACCGGTGTCTACTACGTCGAGGTGGGCAAGGGTACGCGCGTGGCCACCCGTCAGCGCGTCACCGTGCACGCCTCCGAGCGCGCCTTGGTGCTGGTGAGCCTGCCGCAGATGTTGGAATCGGTGCATCTCGGCCCGCCACCGGCCGGCACCATGGACCACGCCTTCGATTGGGCGTTACGCCAGTCCACGGAGTGGAAGCCTGTGCTGCGTTGGGATGACGTGGCGAGCAGCAATGCTGACGTACCGATGCAGGGCTATGTGGCGCTCACCGCTGGCGCCGGTTCCAGCGCGTTCGACGCCCCCGATTTAGCGACGACGTTCCGTGTCGACTCCAGCTTGGCTGGAGCGCTGGTCTCGTTCACCGGCGACGTTGGCACCAACGGCCAGGGGGGCGGCAGCGACACCCGCGTGGCCGCCGCCTTCCGTCCGCGTGACCCCACCAGTTCCAGCCGCCTCACCCTGGCCGCGCGCCAGCTCTCGATCCCCGGCGTTCCCAATGGCCCCGCGCTGCGCGTGCTGTCGATCAACTACGCCAATGGCTTGGCGCTGGGCGACCGGCTGCGGTTGCAGTACGGCGCCATGATGAACGCCGTCACCTTCACCGATACCGCCGCCACCTTCGACCCCTATCTGCGGGTGCAGTATCGGGTGGGCGCGCAGGGGGAACTGGAGTACCGCGCTGTGTCGGCGGTGCCGCCGGTACACTTCAACCGCGATTACGCTGAAATGCCTGACCCCACCCGGCAGGTCACGCTCGACCATAATCACGCCCGCCTGGAGCGTGCCCGGCATCAGGAACTGATGTACTCGGAGAGCCTCAGCCCCAACAGCACGGTGACCACGGCCGTCTTTGATGAGCATTTCAGCCGCGCCGCCGTCAATGGCACCTTTTCTAATGATGGAAACCCGGCGCCGCTGGCCGCCGCTTCCAGCGGAGATCTGCTCCCCGACCTGCTCAACAATATGTTTGTCGCCGATGGCGGCAACTACGGCGGCTGGGGCTACCGCGTAGTGTGGGATCAGCATCTGGGCAATGCATGGCGCGCCGACGTTGGCTTCAGCGATGGGGCCGTGCTGGTGCCGGCGGCGGGACGGTTCAGCGGCGAAGTGGCCGGGGCGCTGGTGGCCGGGCGTGCCCGTGCCGTCACCTTCAGGCTCACCGGCACCACGCCGTTGACCCACACCGGCTTGGTTTGCAGCTACCGCGCAGTGAACCGGCCCATCGCCACCGGCCTGGATTTGTACGATGACGGCGCCGGGCAAAGTCAGGCCTACGCCAATATTTCGCTGCGGCAGCCGCTGCCGTCGCTGTTAGGGGCCGGAGCGGGACACATTGCGGCCTTGGTGGAGATCAATAATCTTCTCGCCCAGGGCTATATCCCCATGGTTGGCAGCGACGGTCGCACGCTTTATTTGGTGCAATCGGCACGTTCGTTGCGCGGGGGCTTCACGATTAGCTTCTAAATTATTCGGAGCCGGTCGGTGGTGGATAGAACTAACAATCCGGGCGGATTACGATTCCGCGGCTTGGCTTTGGCGCTGCTCACGGCCACGCTCGTGGTGCTGGCGCTATTGAACGTGCGCCAGCTCTGGATCTACCGCCAGCCCACCGACGCCGCCTTGTGGCTGCGCACCACGGCCGGATTGGAGGTGTCGGCGGTGGAACCACCCGCCTCGGCCGCCGCCCACCAGCCCAGCACACTGCAGCGTGGTGATGTGCTGGTGGCGATCAACGGCGCGCCCATGGCGGCCCCAGAGGCGGTCGAGCGCCGGCTCTACGCCGCCGGCATCGGCGGGGAGCTGAACTACACGCTGGTCCGCGGCGGACGCCTCCTCGAGGTACCCGTGCAGGTGGGCGCCACCCGTCCGGCGTTGCCGCGCTACGTGTTCCTGGAGGCGGTGGGCTTGTTATATCTGGCCATCGGCCTGTTCGTGTTTTACCGCCGGCAGCGGGCCCCGCAGGCGTTGCTGTTTTACCTGTTTTGTCTGGCTTCGTTTGTTCTCTACTGCTTTCATTTCACCGGCAAACTCAACCTCTTTGACCGCACCATCTTTTGGAGCAACGAAGCCGCGTTGCTGCTGGCGCCGTGCCTCTTGCTGCATTTTGCCTTGCGGTTCCACGTCGCCTCTCCCGTCCGCCGGCGGGTGAGCAGTGCCGAGCGCATGGCGGTGCGCCTGGCGGGGCTGGTCTATGTCCCGGGGTTGATATTGGGTTTGGCGGAGGTGGCCTTCGCCACCGGAGCGCTGTGGATGCCGGTGCCGTTGAGCACCACCCAGGCGCTGCTGGACCGCGCCGATTACGTGTTCTTTGCCGCCTATCTGATAGCGGCGGCGATGGTGTTTGCGCGCCGCGGCGGCGCCGTTCAAGCGCGCATCATGGGCTGGGCGACGACGGCCTCGATCGTGCCGTTTTTGGCGCTGTATATCGTTCCCATGGTGGCGGGCGCCGATCTGCCGCGGTTCGCCAACCTGTCGGTGGTTTCGCTGGCGGCGATCCCGCTGGCGTTCGGTTATGCCATCTGGCGGCACCAGCTGCTGGAAGCGGAGATGGTGTTCCGCCGCGGCGTCGTTTATACGCTGGCCACCGTGGCGGTGGTGGCCGTCTACCTGGGCGTGATTGCCCTGGCTGGGTTCCTGATCCACGCCCGCCTCCCGACCTGGGGGTGGACGGGATGGTTGCTGGCCATTCTGGTCACGGCGCTGTTGTTCGAGCCCATGAAGCGCTGGTTGCAGGAGCGCATCGACCGGCTCTTTTATCGGGAGCGGTACGACTACCGCCGCACGTTGATCGAATTTGGCCGGCAGATGAACGCGCAGCCGGAGTTGGAGCCCTTGGTGCGGCTGGCGCTGGAGCGGCTGGCGCAAACGCTGGAGCTGGGACACGCGGCGATTTTGGTGGCCAGCGATCAGGGGCTGAAGCTCGCCGGCAGCGTGCCCGCCGTGC
>JANWJU010000079.1 GCA_025451775.1 Terriglobales bacterium | reverse complement strand
GGCTGGAGGGCGAGGAGGAGACCAAGGTCATCGTGCGCTCCAACGGCACCGTCACCTACGTCGGCAAGGACATCGCCTACCAACTCTGGAAGTTCGGCCTGCTGCCGCTGGAGTTCGGCTTCGTGCCGTTCCACGTCTACCCCGACGGGTCGACGGCGTGGACGACGGCGCGGCAGAGTGCGCCCGGCGCGCCTGCCTTTGGCCGGGGCGAATGGGTGTTCAACGTCATCGATGCGCGGCAGAGCTATCTCCAGGAAATCGTGGCTGCCGGATTGCGGGCCCTGGATTTCCAGCAGCAGGCCGAGCGCAGCGTGCATTTCAGCTACGAAATGGTGGCGCTGAGCGCCGCCTGCGCCACCGAACTGGGTTACGCGCCTGCCGACGGCGACAAGCGGGTCGATGTCTCCGGGCGCAAAGGCACCGGCGTCAAAGCCGACGATCTCATCGACCGGCTGCTCGTCCGCACCCTGGACGAGGTCACCACCCGGCATCCGGAAGCGAGCCAGTCCGAGCGCCAGCGCCGCGCCCGCCAGATCGCGGTGGGGGCGTTGCGCTACTTCCTGCTGAAGTTCACGCGCGCCACCGTGATCGCGTTTGACTTCAAGGACGCCTTGAGTTTTGAGGGGGAAACCGGTCCCTACGTGCAGTATGCCGCCGTGCGCGCCGCCAACATCCTGGCCAAGGCCGGCGAGCTTCCGGTGGCGGTCGAGGGCGGGACCCTAGCCGACAATCAACTCTGGAGCCTGTTCTGGCTGGCTTCCCGATTGGAGGCGGGGGTCGAGCAAGCCATCGCGGCGCAGGAGCCGGCGTTTTTGGCCAAATACGCCTTCCAGCTGGCGCAAAGCTTTAACGTCTTTTACCACCACACACCGGTGCTGCAGGAGAGCGATGCCGGACGCCGCGCCTTCCTGCTCGCCTTGGTGGCGAAGGTGCATGGCCAACTTGTGGCCGCACTGGATCTGATGGGCATCGAGACGCCGGACGCCATGTAACGTGGCTGTGGCGGAGCCACGGCTCAGCTATCGATGCTCAACCGAGGGCCTGCAGGAAGGCTTCGGCGACGCGCGCCGCGTCATAACGCAGGACGTGCCGCTGGCCCTTCTGCCCCAAGTCCTGCCGTTGGGACTCATCGCCCAGCAAGCGGTCGAGCGTGGCGGCGAGCGCCACGGCATCTCCCGGCGGGAAAAGCAGCGCGCACTCGCCCTCGGCCACCACTTCAGGGATGGCGGCGGCGCGTGCAGCAACGATGGGCAGAGCGGCGGCCATCGCCTCCAGCAGGACGATGCCAAACCCCTCTTGCCGGCTGGGAAGACAAAAAATATCGGCGTTGCGGTACTCGTCCGTCAAGCGCGCGCGGGGGATATGCCCCAGGAACTCGGCCTGAGGGCCAAGCTGAAGCCGGCGCGCGAGCTCTTGCAGGCGAGCGAATTCGGGCCCGTCGCCCACGATGCGCACCCGCGCGGGCTGGCGCATTTGCGCCCGCGCACGTAGCAGCGTGGCCACGTCCTTGCGCGGATACAGGTGGGCCACGCACAGGATCACCGGAACCTCCGCCGGCACGCGTTCGGCAGCGGCCAGGCGCGTGTGCCACGCCGCCACTTCGATGGGCTCGGGAACGACGCGCAGCTTACCTGGATCCAAGCCGTAGCGCTCGATGACCGCCTCCGCGGCGTAGCGGCTGGTCACGAGCACGCGGTCGGCCTGATGCACGCGCCACCGCTCAAACCTGGCCTGCAACCCCAGCCGCGCCCGTATCCAACCGCGCTCGAATTGCATCTCCTCGCCGAGCACGCCCTTGATGGAGGCCACATCCAGCCAGGGCCGAGGGCGGCGGTGCGACAGCAGAACCCCATCGAGATCAAAGCCCACCACCGCGGTAAAGCCGTCGAGCGCCCGCCGCCGCAGGCCGAAGTTAAACCACAACCGGCGCCACGCCCCCGCTGAGGTGTGCGCGGGGGCGACCGATTCGATCACGGCCCCTCGCGCCTCCAGCGCGCGGCGCAGCACCGCAATGCCGACGTAGGTGCCGCTGCCTTGGCGCACGTTGGCGGCAGTGCCGGAAATGAACAGGAAGCGGATTGGCGTGGCGCGTGACTCCTATCCGCGCCAAGCACCCAAGCGTTGACGGAGGCCGATGAATTGACCGAGGTGGTAGGCGTTGTGATCGGCGACCAGCAGCGCCTCGCGCAACAGGCACTTGTCGGGGGCGTGCGGGAGTGGGGCCAGCAGATCGCGTGCGGGATCGCGGACCAGCGCGACCATCGCCGCCAAGTCTTCACGGATGGACTTGCGGCAGCGCGCCCAGGCCGAGGCCGATGGTGGTGCCGGGGTCTGCGGCCAGTAGCCGTCCGGCCAAGCCGGCGAGACGTGCGCCGGGTCGCGGCTGAACTCGAGAATGTCCCACTGCGCGATGCGGATGTGTTCGGCCAGCTGCCACAAGGTGTGTGCACTCCCGGCCGCGCGCTTGCCGAGCAGCGCCGACGGCACCCCCTGCAGCCCCTTCTCCAACCCCGCGTGGGCGCTGCCGCCCTCGAGTAAAGCGACAATTTCCTGGCGAAGATCGGACATCGTTAATGGCCTGGCAAGCTCCAGATGTCCAAGATGCCGCTGTTGCTGTGATCGTTGGCGCTGCCCTCGGGGAGGGCGATACGGCCGTCGATGACGGTGGGGCTATTCCAGTGGCCGGTGCCGCAAGGCAGATTAGCGAGTTGGGCGCCGGTGGCCGGGTTGTACACGCGCAGGCCGCCGTTGTGGGGATCGTAAATGTAGAGCAAGCCACCGGCCACAAGCGGCGTGGTACCGAGATTGTCATTATTCCAAGCTGGTGTCAGCTTCCCGTTGGCGTAAGTCCAGGCGGAGGTGCCGCCGGCACTGGAACGGAAGCCGCCACCGTCGGCGGAGAACAGCCAGGTTTTACCGTCGTGCGTCCACTTCGAGAGCGACGTGAGCAGCTGCTGGCTACCGGGAGTAGGCACGGTTTGCAGCTCGTGGCCGGTGTGCGCGGCCGTGCCGGCCATATCCTTGATGCTGACCAACCGGATCAGACCGTCCTTGCCCCCTTGGGCAATGATCCCGCCTCCCATCAGCATCGGCGAAGTGGAACCCAAATCAAGGTCGCGGCGGTTCAGCTCGGCGTTATTCTCAGGCGAGTAATTGCCCAGCATCGCGGTGGCGTCGGGGTTGAGCTCGATGAGGGAATCGCCCCAGTTGGTGGCGCCGTTGTAGCTGCCGTTGCCGGTGGAAACGAAGATATCGCCCGTCGAAGTGTCAATGGCCGGGCCCGAGCGTCCCCAGATGGCCGACTGCTGGCCATCGCAAGTCGAGGGCTGTAACAGCCCGGGGCGGTTGCTGCACAGCGAATTCCAGACGTGCAGTAGCTTACCGCTGGCCGCATCCAGAATGGCCACGTGGCCCTGATACGGCGGGCGGTCCCCAATATAGCCGGCAGTGATCACGATCAGGTGGCCGCGGAATATTTTGAGCGGCGAATCGAGCTTCTCCGTGGCTGGCGCCAGGGTGACCGCCGTCGCCCAGACGAGGTGGCCGTCGGCGACGGCGAGTTTCTCGATCTTGCCATCGGGCGAGGCGGCGTAGACGTATTCGCGGTCCGGATCGGCGACCGGAGTGGAGTTGGTAATCTGGCGCGTGCCCTCCCAACTCGCGTACTGGGCGGGCGTGTACTCCCACAACACGGCTCCATCCTTGGCATCGACGGCGATGGTCTTGCCGTAGCTGGTGGTTACGAAATATGCATCATGGCTGGAACCTTTGATCCTCACCCCGTGCAGATAAATGGCCGCGGCGTCGACGGTACCATCGAGTTGCACCTGCCTGCGGGTGAGCGATTTCAGGTTGTCAGCGTTGATGCCGGTGGGCGCGGCCGAGGCGCTGTCGCCAGCGATGCTGTTGCCGAACACCGGCCAGTCCTGGCGGGACGATTGCGCGGCTGCAACCGTGGCGAGTGTGCCCATCGTGACCACCGCGACTAGGGCACAAAGCCCCAGAGCCGGTACCAACGTCTTCCACTTAACCGTAAAGTTAACCATGCACCACCTTCGAGGCCAGAGTATGCCACCATCATAATCCCTGTCGATGATGCGCCGTCACTTGAGAGGATATGTTTATGCGGCCGCCGCGGCCGCCGTGCTCATTTTTCTCACCTTCGCCGCGCGGATCTTGTCGGTCAGCAATCCGGCGCCGGCGGACGTGATCCTGGTGCTTAATGGCGGAACCTGGGCGCGCACCACGGGAGGCCTCGCCTTGCTGCGCCGTGGCGAGGCTCCCCGCATGGTACTTGATGTCGACGCCGACGTCACCGACTGGGGCCAGCCGGAGCCGGATCTGGCCCGGCAATGGATCGCGCGCCTGCCCGCTCCGGAGCCACAACAGGTCGCGGTGTGCGCCAGCGCCGCCCTCTCCACGCTCGCCGAGGCCAAACTCGTCCAGCCTTGCCTGGACGGCGCGCGCACCGTGCTGATCGTCACCTCGCAGTACCACACGCGCCGGGCCCGGGAGATCTTTCGCCACGTGGATCCGCGCCGGACGTATGACGTGGTCGGCGTCAACGAGCCCCGCTACTTCGGCGTGGACTGGTGGCGGCATCGGGAATGGGCCAAAACCACCGCCACCGAGTGGTGCAAGCTCATTTGGTGGGAAGCCGTGGACCGCTGGCGCCATCCCTGATGGTGGCTCGCCATTGGCGGAAACAAGGGATAATTTAGTTTTGCGTCGTTTGCGGTTCTGGCCAGTCTAATGGCCTGAATCGGGAATCATCGAGCACTATGCCTGGCGCCAATGTGAGCATTCTTTACGCCTTTTTGGCCGGCTTGCTGTCGTTCCTCTCGCCCTGCGTCCTTCCACTCGTCCCCGGCTACGTGTCGCTGCTGTCGGGGGCGGTCGCCCAGCAGGACGATAGGAGCGGGTCACGGCCCGGCGGAGGCGGCACGGGCGTGCTCACCGCCACCCCGCCCAAAGCCGCGCGCCGCCTACTGCTCGCCAACTCGATCTTCTTCATCCTCGGGTTTTCTCTGGTCTTCATTGCGCTGGGGGCCACGGCCACCTCGGTGGGCCAGGCGCTGCGCGCGCACCAGGAGCTGTTCAGCCAGATTGGCGGGCTGATCGTGATCTTGTTTGGCTTGCACCTGTTGGGGGTGATTCGCATCGGGGCGCTGTACGGGGACAAACGCGTCCACAAGAAAATCAGCGTGAGCAGCGGCCTGGGCGCCTTCCTGGTGGGGTTCACCTTTGCCTTTGGCTGGACGCCCTGCATTGGCCCCATGCTGGCCACCATCCTGTTGCTGGCCGCCAACACCGGAACCGTAGCGCACGGCATCTTCCTGCTGGCCATCTACTCAGCCGGCCTAGCCGTGCCGTTTCTGCTCACGACGCTGGCCATCGACCGGTTTTCACAGTTCTACAAGGGATTCCGCCGCCATCTGCACACCGTCGAGCAGGTTTCGGGCGTGCTGCTGCTGCTCATCGGATTTCTGCTGCTCACTCATCAGTTCACGGCGATCTCCGGCTATTTGGCGCAAATCCCATTGTTCAATAAGCTAATGTTGTAGAGAGGAGTTGAATTCGTGGAGCCATCATCCGCAACGCCGCCGGCCAGGCCTCCAGCCGCGGGCCAACCCAAATCCGCTGCATTGAACTGGATCATCATTGGTCTAGTGGTGATCGGCGGACTGGTGTACCTCGCCTATAGCCGCAAGGCCGCTGCCCCCAACACCGCCAACGGCGCGGTGAATGGCAACTCCGCCGCGATTCTTGAGGCCGCCAACGTGACCGGCCGCGCCGCACCCACCTGGACGCTGCGCGACGTCAACGGCAAGCCCGTGAGCCTGTCGCAGTTCGCCGGCCACCCGGTGGTCATGGACTTCTGGGCCACATGGTGCGGCCCCTGCCAGATCGAGTTGCCCTGGTGGCAGCAGTTCCAGAAGCAGTACGCCAGCCGAGGCTTGGTGATCGTCGGCGTCTCCGAGGATCTCAACCTCAACGACGTGCGAAAGTACCTGGCTAAAACCCCGATCGATTACCAGATTGTCTGGGATGGGGGCAGCAACACCCTGCAGAACAGCTATGGCACGCCCTTCGGTCTGCCCACCACCCTGTTCATCGACCGCCAAGGCAAAATCACCGAACGCGTCACCGGGTTGGAAGGCAAGCCGGAGTTGGACAAGGCACTCCATGCCATTCTCTAAATTGAGTTGCCGGTTGCCAGTTGCCAGTTGTCAGCGGCTTGCGTTGAGCGCGTTGCTGCTTATGCTGCTGACTGCGGGGGCACAAACGGCGGGGGTGGCTCACATTGCGGGGCCTGTGGTGACCGCCCGTGCGCAAGCCACCGCCATCGCCGCTTTATCGATTACGGTCGAACCCGGTTTTCACATCCAGTCCAACCATCCCAAGCTCGACTACATCATCCCCTCAGCGATCACCATCACGCCGGCCGACGGCATTTCGGCCACCAAGGTGACGTGGCCGCCGACCGTGGACCGGAAATTCAGCTTCTCGCCGCAGCCGCTGGCCGTGTTCGAAGGCCAGATCAAGGTGCCGGTCACGTTGACCACAGGCGCCGCTGGCGCCCACGTCCTGCACGGCACGTTCCGCTACCAAGCCTGCAACGACCAGTTGTGCCGGCCGCCCGTGACCGAGCCGTTCACGCTCGCCGTCCACGTGCGCTGACCGCCGGGCGCGGCAGCCGACTTGGCAGGTTCACGTCTCCGGCAGGCCGCTCCCACTGGTCGCTCTGAGGAGAAGGCGGCCAAGTGCCCGCGCCATTTAGATAGCGCCGCCGCTGCTATGGGGCCCCCGCGATGCGCTGGCGGCTAAGCGGGCGGCGAAGCCGGCGCCCGCGCTCAAATTATGCTCCGCGTTGGCTCATCACGCTCCCGGGCACCGATTTGGGAACTAGTCTCAGACCGTCTTGGGCGAGGGTGAGCTTGAGCTGCGTGCGCGCGTGGGTCGCCCAGGGGCTTTGGCGATCGAGTCCGAGGTACTGGCGCCAATGCGGCACGGCGCGGCGGCGCTCCCCGCGGCGCTGGTAGGCGAGGGCGAGGTTGTAGTGGGCGTCGGCGTAGTTGGGGGCAAGGCGCACCGCCTCCAGGTATTCCGCAATCGCCTCCTCGATCCGGCCGGTTTCATCGAGCACGTTGCCCAAATTAAAGCGCGCCAGCGCGTAGCCGGGATCCAAACGGAGGGCGGCCCGGTAGGCGCGCTCCGCGCCGGCATAGTCCTGGCCATGGTAGTGCAGCGTGCCCAGATTGATGTGGGCGCAGGCGAAGCCCGGATCCAACTCCAAACAGCGATGGTAGGCGGCTACCGCCTGTTCGCGGGAGGCCGGATCACCTTCCAGCGTCAAGCCAAACGTAAACCACTGCTCGGCCGTCGGCTGTTCGGGCGGCCTGCCGATCAATGGGCCGGTATTGGGGCGCTGGCGGGCAGGCGGCGTGGCAAACGGCAGTGCGAGTTGGCCAGTCAACGCGTCCATGCACACGCCGCCGTGGCGCACGCGCAAGCGGCCATGATTGACAAACCAGCTCGCCTCCATCAATGGATCGGTGAGTTCGGGAAAGTGCAGGCAGGCCGCACGCAGGCTCTCCCGTACCTGCCGTGAGCCGCGGCAGGCGGTGTCGATCTGGCGCAGCGCCCGCGCCCGCACCAGTTCCGCCCAGCCGTAGCGGCGGCGGCGCGGAAACAGCCGCCAGCGTTGCCAGCGCCGGAGCTGGCGCGCATCCATGCGCAGCACCTCCAACAGTTGCCGCGCCGAATAGGAGACCTCGCCCATGTTCTGCATCAGAATGATCCGGCTCAAGCGCAAGATCAAGTATAAATTTCATCCGGGACCACATAATGTGGTGGCCAGGCCGCCACCCGGCCGCGGCCGGGCCGGCCCTGCGACTAAGGTAAAGTGGTAGTTCACTTCGTCATGGGCTCTGCTTCCATCCAACGCGTCATGGTCATCGGCACCGGCCTGATCGGCGGTTCGGTGGCGCTGGCGCTGCGCGCCCAAGGCTTCACCGGCCACATCGCCGGCTGGGACCAGAACCCTGCCGAGGCGGCCACCGCGCAACGCCGCGGCGCGCTGGACGAGGTCGCCCGCAATCCATTGAGCGCGGCGCGCGCGAGCGACCTGGTGCTGTTGGCCACACCGGTATTTGGCATTCTTGATTGGATGGACAAGCTGGCCCCGGTGGCCGGTCCCGGCCAGCTCCTGACCGATGTGGGCAGCACCAAGCGCCTGATCTGCGAGCGCGCCGACCAGTTGTTCAACCGCGCCGGCCAAGCCGCTTTCTTGGCCGGACACCCCATGGCCGGCAAAGAGGTCTTCGGCGCCGCCGAAGCCGACGGACAGCTGTTCCAAGGCGCGGTGTGGTTGTTCGCCGCGGGCGATTCGAACGGTGCCCGCCCTCAGGCCGACGCCTTGAGTACGGAGTGGCGGGCCTGGGTCGAGCGCTTTGGCGCGAGGATTGTCGACGTCGATCCTGTGCGCCACGACGACCTGTGCGCCTGGGCGAGCCACTTGCCGCAAATGGTCGGCACGGCGCTGGCGGCGCTACTTGAAGACACCTTCGGGGGCTCGGAGGTCTCGCGGCGGGAGCTGCGCGATGTGGGCGGGCGCGCCATGCGGGAGATGACCCGCTTGGGCGCCAGCCCCTACTCGATGTGGCGTGACGTGGCCCATACCAATACCGGGCCGATCGCGGCTACGCTTGAAGCCCTGGAGCAGCGCTTGGCCGATCTCCGGCTCCATCTCACGCAGCCCGAGTTGCGCCAAGAGTTCGAACGCGGCAACCAGTTCCGCCGCAACTTCTGAGGACGCACTTCTTAAGGACGCTCCATGCGCAAGCTCGTTTCGACCCACCTGTTCCGCCGCCAACGCCTGGGTCCGGCACAGCTCGATCTCCTGCTGGAAGCGGGCCTCGACGGGGTCGAAATCTTCTGCGCCCGTTCCAGCTTCGACTACCACGACCGGGCGCAGGTGGCCGGACTCGCGGCCTGGTTTAGCGACCATGCGCTGCCGGTGCATGCGCTCCACAGTCCCATCTATGCGGACGAGAAGGACGGCCGCTCGGGCGAACCGCCCATCAACATCGCCGATGCCGACCACCGCCGGTGCTTGGAAGCGATCGACGAGATTCAGCGCGCGCTCGAGTTTTGCGATCGCGTGCCGGTGCGCTACCTGGTCCAGCACTTGGGCACGGGCGGCGCGGAGTGGGACGCGGCGCGCGCCGACCGTGCGCTGACCAGTCTGGAGCGTATTCGCCTGCTGGCCAAGCAGGCGGGTGTGAGCGTGCTGGTGGAGAACATCACCAATGGCCTGTCCACGCCGGACCGGCTGATCGCCTTTCTGGAGCAGAATCACCTCGACGACATCGGCATCTGCTTCGACAGCGGCCACGCCCACATGAGCGCAGAACTTTTTGGCGGCGGCGGCGTGGCGGCCTCCTGGGAGCGGCTGGGGGCGCGCGTACGCTCCACTCACCTGCACGACAACCACGGCCGCCGCGATGAACACCTCTGGCCCGGCGAAGCTGGCCAGGAGGGCATCGCCTGGGCCGAGTTCGCGCCCAAGCTCACGGCCGCCGATGTGCCTTGGGTACTGGAAGTGGGCGCTGCCGGCAACGGGGACGTCCGGGAGTGCATCCGCAACACGTTTGCCTCGCTGGAAGCGCGCGCATGAGGACGAACGCCGATTCGCTCGCAGCCAGGGATGTGGCCGTCGCCCAGATCGCCGCGCACGCCGGGAAGCGAGTGCGGCTGCGGGGCTGGCTCTACAACCTGCGCGAGAGCGGCAAGCTGCTGTTTCCCATCCTGCGGGACGGGAGCGGATGGATTCAGGGCGTGGCCTTCAAGAAGGCGCTGCCAGCGGAGGAGTTCGAGGCGCTGCGCGGGCTGGGCCAGGAATCCTCGCTTGAGGTCATCGGGACCGTGCGCGCCGATGCGCGCGCGCCGGGCGGCTTCGAGCTCGATATCGAGCACGTTACCGTGCTGCAGGCGGTGAGCGCGGACGAGCCCTACCCCATCACCCCCAAAGAGCACGGCATCGAGTTCCTGCTCGAACATCGCCACCTCTGGCTGCGCAGCCAGCGGCCCACGGCGGTGTTGAAGATCCGGCACGAGATCATCAAAGCCGTGCGGGACTTTTTCGATGCGGATGGCTTCGTCCTCGCCGACGCTCCCATCCTCACGCCCGCCGCGTGTGAGGGCACCAGCAACCTCTTCGAGGTGGAGTACTTCGACCAAAAGGCCTATCTCACCCAGTCGGGCCAGCTCTACGCCGAGGCGGCGGCGATGGCGCTGGGCAAGACCTACTGTTTTGGTCCGACCTTCCGGGCGGAAAAGAGCAAGACGCGGCGGCATCTCACTGAGTTCTGGATGGTGGAACCCGAGGTCGCGTTCGCCACCCTGGACGACGTCATGCATCTGGCCGAAAGGCTCGTCACCTGCGTGGTGGGCCGCGTGCTGGAGCGGCGGCGGCCCGAGCTGGCGGTGCTGGAGCGTGATGTGGCCAAGCTGGAGGCGATCCAGATGCCGTTTCCGCGCGTGAGCTATGACGAGGCGGTGGAGCGGGTCAACGCCGCCGGCGGCGGCATGGTTTACGGCACCGACCTGGGTGGCGCCGACGAGACGCTGCTGTCGCAGCAGTTTGACCGGCCGGTGATGGTGCACCGCTATCCGGCGGCAGTGAAGGCGTTCTACATGCAGCCCGATCCCGAGCGCCCAGAGCTAGCGCTGTGCGTGGACATGCTGGCGCCGGAGGGATATGGCGAGATTGTGGGCGGCAGCCAGCGCATCCACGATCGGGAATTGTTGCAGCGGCGCATCGCCGAGCACAAGCTGCCCACCGAGCCGATCGAATGGTACCTGGACCTGCGCCGCTTCGGCTCGGTGCCACACGGCGGTTTTGGCATGGGCATTGAGCGGGTGGTGGGCTGGATCTGCGGCCTGGAACACGTGCGGGAGGCGATTCCCTTCCCGCGGACCATCTATCGGATACAGCCATGAGGGCGGATACAGCCGTGAACGCGCGCATCCGGATTATCGGTGTGCCGCTGGATTTGGGACAGGACCGGCGAGGCGTCGACATGGGTCCTGCAGCGGTGCGGGTGGCCGGACTCTACAGCCGGGTGCAGGCGCTGGGTTACACGGTCGAGGACGTGGGCAATGGGGCGGTCGCGTTGCCCGAACACCTCGAGGCCGGCGATCCGCGCGCCAAGTACCTGCCCGAGATTGCGGCGACATGCGAGCGCCAAGCGCTGTGGGTGCGGCAGACGCTGGAGTCGGGGGCGCTGCCGCTGGTGCTGGGCGGCGACCACTCCATCGCGGTGGGCACGGTCAGTGGCGTGAGCGCGTATTACCGCGAGCGCGACCAAAGCATAGGCTTGATTTGGATTGATGCCCACGGCGACTGCAACACCCCCGCCACCTCGCCCAGCGGCAACATCCACGGCATGGGACTAGCGTGCCTGCTGGGCTGCGGGCCAGCGGCGCTCACCGGGGTACTCGGCGCCGGGCCGCAGGTCCGTCCTGAGCACGTCGCCTTGGTGGGCGTGCATGATCTGGATCCGGGAGAGCGCGAGTTCCTGCGGGCGATGCCGGTGAGCGTCTTCACCATGCGGGACATCGACGAGCGCGGCTTGCGCCCGGTGATGGCCGACGCCATCGCCTGCACGACGGCAGGCACGGCCGGATTTTGCGCCTCGCTCGATTTGGACTTCATCGACGCCGCCCACGCCCCCGGCGTGGGCACGCCCGTACGCGGCGGCGCGACCTACCGCGAAGCCCACCTGGCCATGGAAATGATCGCCGACAGCCGTGCGCTGTTGTCGCTGGAAGCGGTCGAAGTCAACCCCGTGCTGGACGAGCACAACCGCACCGCCGAGCTGGCCGTCGAACTCCTGCTCAGCGCCTTGGGCAAAAAAATTCTGTAGGCGCTCAGTCCCGGCCGGGAAGGTGCTCGGGAGGCTGGGGAATGTAGCGGGGCTGGGCGGCCAGTTCGCGCAGGGTGTCGAGGAGTTCCTGGCGGCGTTGGCTGTGCAACTCCGATTGCAACTCGCGCAGCGCCAGCGCCACCACGTCGAAATGGTGCAGGCCGCGGTACTCGGGATCGGCGGTGATCTCCAGCCAGAGGTTGTGGATCAGGTCCAAGTCCTCGGGACGCAGCCGGGGCGTATGCGGGCCCAGGTGCACCGCCGTCATGGTGTTGTCGGGCGCCAGAATGCGCAGGTCGAGCCGGGGGCGGGGCTCGGGCAGATCCTCCCAGGCATCGCCAGTGAGTTTGCTCTGCTCCAACACCGAGCGCTGCGCCGAAGCTTCCTCGATGATGGTGGAGGACTCCAGCCGTTGGGCGGTGGTCACGATGGTGTGATAGGTGTTGGCGCCGGGAACCACCAGCAGCGAGACCGGTTTGCCCGCCCGCTCGGCCACCGCCACCACATTCGTGAACAGCTCCCTTTCGTACTGGTCGAAGGTGCGCTTTTCATCCACCACGGCGGGACCGGATAAGGAGCGGAACAGGCGCACCGTCATCACCACGATGTCCTGCTTGACCGTGTCGGTGTGTTCCAGGGTGTAGTGCAAGCCCTGCAGCGCGTTGGGATCGCGCACCGCCACCAGAACGTTGCCGGGGCGCACGCCAATCGACTCGGCGGCTACCTCGGGGCTCCCCGCCACGCGAAACTGCTCCAGATGCGAATCCTCGCTACTGCGTTTGCGTTTGGTGATCCTCTCCGAGATCTGGAAGGCGATGAAAAAACCGGCGGTGAAGATCACGCCGGCGATGGTGGCGATTTCCTTGGTGAACAGATTCATGATCGCCGTGGACAACAACACGATGGCGATCAGGATCAGGCCCAGGGGGATTTCCCTCCCGAAAAGATTGAAATTGAGCGGCACGCGCCACTCCCGGCCGCTGGGCTCCTTGAAGCGCAGCAGCAGCACCGATACCGCCAGAAACGTGAAGCTCCAAATCAATCCGAAGGCGTAGCCCTCGCCCAGTTCGAACACATTGCCCCAAGTGACGACGATAATGGCGAGCTGCAGCAGGACAATCAGGTTGACGATGCGATAGGTGGTGCCGTAGCGGCTATGGGGGCGCCGGAACCAGTCGGTCATGACCCCGTCTTCGCTGACGCGGTTCAGCACGCCGTTGGAGCCGATAATGGCCGTATTCACCGCGCCGGCCAGAATCAGGGCGCCCACAAACACGACAAACCCTTGAAAGACGAGGCGCAGCGTGTACGGTCCGGTGAGATACATCGCCAGGCCGCCGATGAGGTTGTCCAAATACTTGCCCCGCACCGAGTCGGGGATGATCATCACCGCGAAAAACGTCGCCAGCGAGGTGAAGATCAACGTGTACACGAAGATCACCATCCCCGCCTTTTCCAGGTTTTTGGCCTTGGGGCTCTGGATGTCGCGATAGACCTGGGCGAGCGTCTCCTCGCCGCTCATGGCCAGAATGGAGTGGCCGAACCCGATCAGCGCCACCAGCAGGGCAAAGCGCGTGACGCCACTTCCCTTCAGCCACCCCAGCGAGTCCGCGCCGTAATGCATGTTCCCCGGCAGCGGCAGTGGCGGCAGGTGGACGCCGACGTGCCAGAGGGTGAACAGCGACCACCCGATCATGATCACCACCATGATGGTGGTGATCTGCATGATGCGCAGGGCCTTCTCGCTGGTCTCGTGGATGCCTTGGACGTTTTTCCACCAGAAATAGCAGGTGATGGCGATGGCGAACACGGCCGAGAAGCTGTTGACCTGCAGGTGCAGGGGATGGCCGAGGCGGGCGCTCAAATCCTGCACAAAGCCGGCCATGTACTGGCCAGCGGAGACGGCGCTGATGGGGCCGGTGAGCAGGAAGTCGAACATCAGCGCCGACACCGCCACCTTGGCCAAGGTGCCGCCCAGCGCCTCCTTGACCACGCGGTAGACGCCGCCCCGCACGAACATCGTGCTGCTCTCGATATAGAGAGCGCGCACGGCGTAGCTGAACAGCATCACCGCGAGGATGAACCAGGGGGCGCTCTTGCCGATGGCCTGCTCGGCGATGCCGCCGACGTAGAAGGCCGACGACGCCAAGTCGGAGAGCACGATCGCCGCCGCCCGCCAATAGGAGATGAAGGTCAACATCACCGTGGTGGCGACGAAGACCTTGGCGGCAGGACGGCGCAAACTCTCGATGGAAGCGCGGCTGGGTGGCTGGCTAGACATGAGGCGGCATGAGGCGGCGTTCGGCGGCGCGGCCGCTCAGTGCCGGAGGTGCCGGCGGGCCGAGGCTAAAGCTTTTCCGCGTATTCGCAGACCGAGCAGGAAATGTACATACCGCCGGCGACCTCCAACTCCCGGTTACGCACCCTTTTGACGATGCGCATTGGCTTGCCACACTTCGGACAAGCCTGCTCGGCGGCATCGCCGGCCTTGGAACGGTCGGCGGTTTTGGCTACCTTACCCATGCATTCTCCTCTCGGGCTGGCCCTGAAACGGGCCTCAAATTCGGTCGAGCAACGATTTTACCTCAATACCACTTCCGTTCCCCGGCGGACGCCGAGACGGCGGGCGGCGGAGGCGTTGCGGAGGGAGATTTCCAACCATCCTTCCGCGCCCCAGATGAGGAACAGTTCCCCCGGACGGGCGTGCGCGTAAGCGTCGTGGCGGGTGGTAATGGCGGCGCCGGCAATCTCGAGCTGCCGCCAACTCCAGGCGCCCGGCAGGCTGGCCGGGGTGAAATTGGTGAGCACGTTGCCAAAAGTATCGACGTGCAGGACTTGGCCGCGGAGCGTGGCGGACTCCCAAACCGGCTGGGGAAGGTGCAACCGCCGCCAATCGGCGGCGGGTGGCGCGAGTTCCTCAGGCGGGATGCCGCCGGCCAGGCGCGCGGCCCAATCAACGAGCACGTCGCGAGCCAGAAAGGTGGCCGGAGCCATGGCCTCGGGCGGCCGCGCTGCAAAGACGCGGGCCTCCGGCTCCCGCTCCAGCACCAGCCCGAGGACGCCGGTATCGGCGGCGAGGAACGTTTGCCCCCCGGCCCGTGCGAGCAGCGCCCGCCCGGAACCATCGCCTGCATCTTGTCCTACCAGATGCAGGGTTCCAGCGGGATAATAGCCATAGACGCGCCGCAGCAGCAGCGCCGCCCGGAATCGATCCGCGGCAGCGTCGCCGCTCGGGGGTTGATGGCTGAGGTCCACCAGCCGCGCCTCCGGCAGGCGGCTGAGCAGCGCGCCCTTGAGGATGCCCACGAAAGCGTCCCCCTCGCCGAAGTCGGTGAGTAGCGTAATGAGCGGCGCGGGCATGAAAGTTTGCGGAGCGGCCGTCAACTAGGTTATACCTCATAGTCGGCCTTTTTCACGGCGGCAAGCACCAAGGCAGGGGAGATTCGGGTAGGTTCCATGGCAAATCCAACGGCAACAACGCGTGGTCTGGCGGATGTGGTGGCATCGCCTTCGGCGATCTGCTTTATTGATGGCGACCAAGGCGTTCTGGCTTATCGCGGCTTTAACATCCACGATCTGGCCGAGCGCTCAACGTTCGAGGAGACCGCCTACCTGCTCTGGTTTGGGCGTCTGCCCACCGCTGCCGAGTTGACGGCGTTGCGCCAGCAACTCGCCGCCTCCAGCACGCTGCCAACGCCGGTGAGCCAACTGCTGGCCAGCATCTACGCCGCCGCGCCCAAGGCCCTGCCCATGGACGCGCTCCGCACCGCCGCCTCCGCCCTCGGCCTCTACGACGCCGACGGCGACGACATGACGCGCGACGCCAACGTCCGCAAGGCCATCCGGCTGCTGGCGCAGACCGCCACGCTGGTGGCGGCGATCGATCGCATCCGCAAAGGCAAAACCCCGGTGGCGCCCGACCCATCCCTCTCGCTCGCCGGCAACTTCCTGTATATGCTCAACGGGGCCCGACCCAGCCCCACCGCCGAGCGCGCCTTCGACATTGCCCTCATTCTGCACGCCGACCACGAGTTCAACGCCTCCACCTTCGCCGCCCGCGTCACCGCCGCCACCTTAAGCGATATCCACTCCGCCGTCACCAGCGCCATCGGCGCGCTCAAGGGCCCGCTCCACGGTGGCGCCAACCAGGCGGTCATCAATCTGCTGCTGCAGGTGGGCGATGCCGACCCGCTGGCGTTCATCAAGGACATGATCGCCAAAAAGGCCAAGGTGCCCGGCTTCGGCCACCGTGTCTACCACACCGAGGATCCGCGCGCCACCCACCTGCGCCAGATGTCGCGGGAGCTGTGCCAGGCGGCGGGGCTCACCAAGCTCTACGAGAACTCCCACCACATCGAGGAGTACATCAAGAGCGAGAAGAAGCTCAACCCCAACGTCGACTTCTACTCCGCCTCCGCCTACTACGCCATGGGCATCAGCCCCGACCTGTACACGCCCATCTTCGCCATCTCCCGCATGAGCGGCTGGACGGCGCATGTGCTGGAGCAGTACAGCGACAACCGCCTGATCCGGCCGCGGGCCGAGTACATTGGCCCGCAGGTGCCGCAAACCTACGTACCGCTCGATCAACGTTAAGACAACGCTAAGGCTCACCTCCTATGAACCAGTCCAAGACCTGGCTTGCGACCGCCCTCGCCACTTCGGCGGCTCTACTGTGCACGCTGGCCCTGCCGGCCCAGACACCGGCAGCGGCGCCGCCTGCGGGCTCGCCCGCTGCCGCACCCCAGGCGCGTCCGGGGCCGCGCATCCGCCGCGGACCGCCGCAGCCGCCGCCGGGCTGGACCCCCCAGGTTCCGGCCGGTTTTCACCTCTCCGTCTACGCCCAGGGCTTGACCTTCCCGCGCTGGATGGCGGTCGCGCCCAACGGCGACATCTTCGTCGCCAACGCGCCCCGCCGCGCCCCTGGGGACGTGGTCGTGCTGCGCGGTACCCAGCAGGCGGCCGAGCCCGAGACGTTTGCCGACCACCTCACCGCGCCTTTCGGTATCGCCTTCCACGGCGACTACGTCTACGTTGGCGAGAACAATGAGCTCGTGCGCTTCCGTTACGATCCCAAGACCTCCCGCCGCCTCGGTGGCGCCGAACACCTCCTCGACCTCCCCGCGGGCGGCCAGGACATCACCCGCACCGTGGCCATCGCCCCCGATGGCAAGCACCTGCTGGTGACGGTCGGCGACTTCTCCGACTACGGGCAGAGACCCGATGGCGCCTTTCCCATGCCCGGCAACCCGAGCCGCGCCGCCATCACCGAGTGCGATTTCGACGGCCAGCACGCCCACCTGTTCGCCACCGGCATCCGCAACCCCGTCGGACTCGAAATCAACCCCCAATCCGGCCAGCTGTGGATGACGGTCATCGCCCGCGACGACCACGAAAACCTCCCCAACGACTACATGACCCGGGTTCACGCCGGCGAATTCTTTGGCTGGCCCTACAGCTATCTCGGCCAGCATGTGGACGATAAAGTGCAACCGCAGCGCCCCGACCTGGTGGCCAAGGCCGTGGCTCCCGATTTCACCTTCCCGGCGCACGTGATCCCGATGGAGTTCCAATTCTACTCGGCGCGCCAGTTCCCCGCCGCCTATCGCCACGGCGCGTTCGTCACCGAGCACGGCCCCGGCAACACCGAGCAAGGGCTGGGGTTCCGCGTGGTCTACGTGCCGTTTGCCAACGGCATGCCCAGTGGTTCGCCCACGCCTTTCCTCACGGGCTTCAACACCCCTGAGGGAGGCCGGGGGAATTATGGCGCGCCGGTGGGTTTGGTGATCGCGCGCGACGGTTCGCTGCTCGTCTCCGACGATACCGGCAAAAAAATCTGGCGCATCAGCTACGGCGGCTAAGCCACGTCATACTCCCGCCCACGGTTCGGCATCCATGACTGCCCGTATGGCTGCCCGTATGGTTGCCCGTAAAGCTCCTGTCACCGCCGCCGTGCGCCTCCTGCGCCAGCAGGGTGTCGCGTTCCAGGATCGTCTCTATGCCTACCAGGAGCACGGCGGCACGGCGGTGTCGGCGCGGGAGTTGGGCGTGGACGAGCACGCCGTGATCAAAACCCTGGTCATGGAGGACGAGACGCAGGCGCCGCTCATCATCCTCATGCACGGCGACCGGGAGGTTTCGGTGCGGGAGCTGGCGCGGCAAGCAGGACGCCGGCACGTTGCGCCGTGCCGTCCCGAAGTGGCGGAGCGGCACACCGGCTACCAGGTGGGCGGCACCTCACCCTTCGGCACCCGCCACCACCTGCCCATCTATGCTGAGGCCAGCATCCGTGAGCTGGCGCGAATCTATATCAACGGCGGCAAACGCGGCTACCTGGTCGAGTTGGACCCGGCCGATCTGTGGCGGGTGCTGTCGCCGGTACCGGTCTCGGTAACGCAGGCATAAACGATCGGGCTCTTCGCCGTGGGCTGCGCCGGGGCGAGCTAGTATAACTCCATGCCTCCTTGGGCCCCTTGCGTTCTCATCACCGGCGCCTCGTCGGGCATCGGCGCGGCCTGCGCCCAGCGGTTTTTGGCCGAGGGATGGACGGTGGCAGCGCTGGCGCGGCGGACGGGGCCACTCGAACTCCTGGCTGCCGCGCACCCCGGGCGCGTGCTGCCGCTGGCTGCCGACGTCACGCAAGTGGCCGGGGTGCGGGGGGCGGTGGAGCGGGTGCGTGCCTGGCGCCAGCATTCGGACTTGCACGCCGCGCTCGACGCCGTCGTGCATGCCGCCGGCGACTTCCTAGTCGCTCCCATGGAGCGCACCTCCGCGGCCGAGTTCGAGCGCATCTGGCGCCTGACTGTCTGGGCCAAGTTCTATCTGACGCGGGAGCTGCTGCCGTTGCTGTGGGCGCCGGGCCCGGCGCCGCCGCGGGCCGTGGTGCATTTGGCTTCGTTGGCGGCCCACACCGACTTTCCCGACGAGACCGCCTACACCAGCGCCATGCACGGCGTGCTGGGGCTGGCCCGGGCCCAGGATGCCGAATTGCGTGCACGCGGCATTCGCGTGAGCGTGGTTTCGCCTGGGCTGGTGCGCACCCCGCTCACCGAGCGGCACTTCCCCGCGGCCGCGCTCGAACACGCGCTCCCACCAGGCGCCATCGCCGACAGCCTGTTCGGGCTGGTGCGGACGATCCGCGCAGGAGGCTACATCGGGGAAATTTTTCACACTCCCGGCGAGGCGCCGCGCTCAGCCGCCCCAGTACTCCAAAAACAGTGAGCGTGTCTCCCACACCGTCAGCCCCAGGCGCAACCGCTCAGGGAGATGGGGACGCAGGCACCGCCAGATCCACTGCGCCAGCGTCTCCAGGCTGGGATCGGGCAGCAGGGTGTCCAGGTTGCCGTGATCCAGCACGTCGATGACCTCGCGCTCGACGAGCGGTTTCAGCTCACGCAGGTCGAACAGCATCCCGCCCGAGGCGCTTTCGCCCTCCAGCATCACCGTGAATTCATAGTCGTGACCATGCGGCAGACGGTCGTATCCGGCGTCGTCGGCGAAGGAGTGCACGGCGTTGAAGCGAAATCCGGTTTTCCCCAGGCGATAGACCGACATTCCAGCTAGTCTATCAAGTGGCGCGCCACTCACCTATGCGAGATTGACGGCAAGTGGCTCGCCACCTTTCGCTGGGTCGAGCTGCCTCCGCTGGACTAGCCCATGCGGGCGGCGGAGCGACCGCTCACGGCGCGGACAATCACGGTGAGCACCACCGCTCCCAGAATGGCCACCAGGATCGAGTAGATCAGCCCGCCGCTCGGCGCTGCGCCCAAGGCCATCATGATCCAGCCGCCGATAATGGCGCCAATGATTCCGACGACAATGTCCATCAGCGTCCCAAAGCCGTGCCCCCGCATAATCTTGCCCGTGGCCCACCCGGCGATCAAACCCACGATGATCCAGTACACCAGTACCATGGCCAGCCCCCCCTCCACTGTCTACTTGATGGTCCGATGCCGAAATTACTGCCCGGGATCGCCGGCCAGCACCTTTTGAGCCAAGTAGTTGACCACTTGGGCCTGATCCCGGGCCACCGTCAGGAAGGCGGTCTGCAGCACCTGCTCCCGGGCGTTGGCCAATAGATCATGGATGCTCTGCCGCACTTGGGGATCGGACAAGGGCCGCAATCCGGCGGGCTCGATGCCCACCAACTTGAGCAGATAGTAGCTGCCATTGTCGGACACCACGGGCGAGATCTGCCCCGGCTGCAGCGCCAGGATGGCTTGGCGCAACGGTGCTGGCGTCTGCGTGAGCAGGACCGATTGCGGGATCAGACCGAGGTCGCCGCCGCTGGAGGCGGTGGCGGAATCCTCTGAGTACTGCTGCGCCAGGGCGGCGAAATCCGGTGGCGGCGTGCCCGCCTTAGCCCCTTGGCCTTCCAGGCGCTGGCGCAGCATGTCGATTTTATTGCGGGCGGCGGCGGGGGTGGTGGCCTTGTCCTCGGCCAGGTTGGTCACTGGCGCCGGTTTCGAGGTCACGAGGATCTCCAGCACATGGTACTGCGGCTCGGGGAGATGGAAGCTGGCCTGATTCTGCTTGTAGAAATCCTCGATCTCCGCATCCGTGACTTGCACCTTGTCAGCCACCTCGCGCTGCATGAGTTGGTTGAGCACCAGGGTGTCGGTGGCCTGCTGGCGCAGCGCGGCCTCGGTAAGGTCGGGCTGGCGTACGCGGTTCACCTCCATCTCCTGGGTCAGCTTGGTGGGATCGGCGATGATGCCGGTGCGGGCGGCGTACTGCAGCAGGATGTGGCGGTCGATGAGTTGGTTCAGCAGCGTGAGCTTGAGCTGCAGCGCCTGCGCCGCGGGCAGGGGCGCTTGGCTATCGGCGCTGCTGGCGCCGGCGGTCTGCTGGGCATAGAGTTGGTCCAGCTCGGCTTGGCGCACCGGCTGGCCATTGACCGTGGCCAGCACATCGGGGGCGGGGCCGTGGCCGCTGGCGGCACAACCCACCAGGGACAGCGGACACAATAGGGCCAGGCCCAACAGGGCGGCCGGAACAGGCGCACAACGGAAGCGGAGCGGCAAGGCCACGCATCAGTTTAGACCGGACCGGATCGTCTGCCAAGCGCGCCCGAAAGATCGCAGGGCATACCTAATGGCGATTACCATTGCAACCTCACGGGTTGGGGGTATTATGTAGGCCGGAGCGGGCCATGGCAGGCCCGGCCGGCATTTATGAGCAAGGGCGAGGCTTCCTCTTTCCGGTCCTGATGTGATATAGGTATCCGCATGAGAATCAGCAAATCCGACATTGAAACCCTGGCCCAGTTCCGTTACGCGCTGCGCCAATTTCTGCGCTTCAGCGAGCGCGCTGCCCGCCAAGCCGGCATCACCCCCCAGCAGCATCAATTGCTGATGACCATCAAAGGCATGCAGGGCCGCAACTGGGCCAACGTGGCCGAGGTGGCCGAACGCCTGCAGGTGAGCCACCACGCCGCCGTGGCCCTGGTGACGCGCGCCCAGAACCTGAAGCTGGTGAAGCGCACCCAGGGCAAGGAGGACCGGCGCACGGTGCAGGTGTCGCTCACCGCCAAGGGCGAGGACCTCATCGCCCAGCTCGCCGAGATGAACCATCACGAACTCGGCCAGCTCGCCAACATCCTGCTCAAGCAGCTCCAATCCATCGCCGCCTCCGCCCGCCGCCGGAGTTAGTGGCTCGCCACTTTTCGCTCGTGGCATCGCCAAGCTGCCTCCAGCCGCCGGGCGCGGCTGGGCGCGGCCGCCGGCTGGGCGCTGGTCGCGATGCCGGCATGCGGGGCGGGCCCGGGATATTATTGAAGGGTGACGGTTTCGACCGCGATTCCCAAAGCTTTTGCCGCCATTGAGGACGCCCTCGCCGACATCCGCGCCGGGCGGATGGTGGTGGTGGTCGACGATGCCGACCGCGAGAACGAGGGCGACCTCACCTGCGCCGCCGAAACCACCACCCCGGAGATCATCAACTTCATGGCCCGGCACGGCCGCGGCCTGATCTGCGCCGCCCTCACCCCGGAACGGCTTGCAGCGCTCCGCATCCCGCTGATGACGGCGGACAACACCTCGAACTTCGGCACCGCGTTCTGTGAATCGGTTGACGCCCGCCAGGGCGTAACCACCGGCATCTCGGCCGCCGACCGCGCCCGCTCCATCCAGGCGCTGGTGGCGGAAGCCACCCAGCCGTCGGATTTGGCGCGGCCCGGACACGTCTTCCCGCTGCGCGCCCGTCCCGGAGGGGTGCTCACCCGGGCCGGACAAACCGAGGCCGCCGTGGACCTGGCGCGGCTGGCAGGCCTGCGTCCGGCAGGCGTGATCTGCGAAATCATGAACGAGGACGGCAGCATGGCCCGGGTGCCCGAGTTGGACGCCTTCTGCCACCTCCACCGGCTCAAAATGATCACGGTCGCGGACCTCATCCGCTACCGCCTGCTGCACGAGCGCTACATTCATCGCGTCGGCGAGGCCGAGCACGCCACCGCCTACGGCCCCTGCCGCCTCATTGCCTACCGCAGCGCCTTGGACGATGAGCTGCACTCAGCTTTGGTGTTCGGCACCATCTCCGCCGCTGATCCGATTTTGGTGCGGGTCCAGACCCACTGCCTGCTGGGCGCGCTCGGCGCCGGCACGTGCGCGTGCGCTGCCAACCTCAACGCCGCCCTGCGCCAAATTCAAGCTGCCGGCTCGGGGGTGCTGGTGTACCTGCACCAGAACAGCGCCGGCTACGATCTGGACGCGGCCGGCGCCATCCGCCACGGCCACACGCCGCGCGAGGCCGGCCACGATGGTGCGAGCGGCGGGACGGCCGAGGGCGCCAGCGGCGCCGAGGCGCAACCTCACATCCAGCGCCAGTTGGGCATCGGGGCGCAGATCCTGGCCGATCTGGGCGTGTGCCGTCTGCGCCTGCTCACCGACCACCCCCGCCGCCTGGCCGCCATCGCAGGCTACGGACTCACCATCACCGAGCACGTGGCGCTACGGTGAGCGTTGTGGACCAACGCGCCTCTCAACCAGCGCAGGTGGACGTCTCGCTGACCGAGGGCGTCGATATCGTCTGGCAGGACGGCCACGCCAGCCACTTCCCCATCGCCGCGCTGCGCGCCGCCTGCCCCTGCGCCACCTGCGTGGACCTGCACGGCAGCGGCAAGCGCCACAATCTCAATGAGCCCGCGGCCTCAAACACTGCGGCCGCGCCGGTGCTGCTGCCCATCTTCAAGCCCACCGGCTCAACCCTGACGGCGGTAAAGCCCGTCGGCCGCTACGCGCTGAACTTCATCTTCAGCGATGGCCACAACACCGGCATCTTCACCTGGGAGTATCTGCGCGAGCTCTGCCCCTGCCCGATGTGCCATCCCAGCCAGTAGGCGGCTCGCCGCTTTTAATCCAGTAAGGGATTGTGGACCCGCAGGCCAGCGATGCGGGAGAAATCCCGATCGGCGGTCCAGAGTTCGGTGACACCATGCTCGCGGCAGAGCGCCGCGATGCGAGCGTCATGCACGGCGCCGCCGCGGATTTGGCCGGCGCGCAGCATCGCGCTCAGTTCGGCCCAATGACCGCGCAGCTCGCCCAAGATGCGCAGCGCAGGCGATTCCATCCAGGCTTCGACGGCCGCCGCCGCCGCCGGCATGGAATCGGGTTTCGGGAAGAGCCTGGGATTGGTGGTGATGGCCAGGAACTCGTGAATGCAGGGCCAGGGTATGGCCCAGGGCTGGGGTGAATTGGCCAACCTCTCGATCACGGAGCGGGCGGGCAGATGCCACGACGAGGACGAGTTGTGAGCGTAGACGAGAACGTTCGTATCGACCGCGATGAAAGTTCCGCTCACTCGCCGCGACCTTCATAGACAACGGCGCGGATGACCGGCCAAGAGTCCTCGACCAGCATTTCGCCCAAAGGGCGCGAGGTGTCGCGCAGGCGGAATGGGACCGCGGCGTGGCGATGGCGTTCCATCGCGGTACGCAACCCTTCTTCCATGAGCTGGCGCAGCGTGAGATGCCGCTCCCGCGCAATGGCCTTGGCCTCGGCGAGCAGGGAGTCCGGCAGGTCCAGCGTCGTTTTCATTTTGCCATCCTACCATATTTTTAGATATGGGCGGATTGCAACCGCGCTGAGAAAGCTAACCGCGCGATGGATCCAGCCGGAGCAACTCCGAGGCGTGGGGCGCCAGGGTTACATCCACCCCCTCCTGCT
>JANWJU010000078.1 GCA_025451775.1 Terriglobales bacterium | reverse complement strand
TGCAAGCCTTCAACGTCTTCAACCACGCTGAGTTCACCAATTGGGGCAGCAACATCAACTCACCGTCCAATTTTGGCAAGCCGACGGGCGATCTGGGCGCCCGCGTGCTGGCTCTCAACCTCCGCTTCGCGTTCTAGGCCCGGGCGGAGCGCTTCGTCACCTGGCGTGACGGGGCGCTCCGTTCGTTGTCTTGACAAATCTCTTCCTGCCCCGCTATAGTGGGCGCGCTGTAAGGCGCGCCGGAGTGATCACCATGCGTAAGACAATTCTGGGTACGTGCTGCGCGGCACTCGCGGTATTGTTGGTCGGCCTCTGGGCCACGGGAGTGACGCGCGTGCTGCCCGTAGCGGCAGCGCCGCCCACCCCCAGAATTCACGTCATGCTTCTGACCGGCGAAAGCGGTGGCGCCTACCATAATTGGCAGGCCACGACGCCGGCGCTCAAGAAGATCCTGGATGATGCCGGAATTTTTGACGTCGATGTGGTAACGGCGCCGGCGCCGGCGACACCCACGACCGTCCTCACCGATTTCCACCCCGACTGGAGCGCGTATCAGGCGATCGTGATGAACTACGATGCGCCCGACGAGCGCTGGCCGGATTCATTGAAACAATCGTTCGAGACCTACATGCACAACGGCGGCGGCCTGGTCACCGTGCACGCCTCCGATAACGCCTTTCCAGGCTGGAAGGCCTTTAACGAAATGATTGGTGTGGGCGGCTGGCGCGGCCGCAACCAGGCCGCGGGTCCCCACTGGTTCTACAAAGACGGCAAGCTCACCTCCGACGACAGCCCCGGCAACGCCGGCCGCCATGGCCGCCGGATTCCGTTCTTGATGACGGTGCGCGATGCCAACAGCCCGATCATGCGCGGCCTGCCGCCGACTTGGATGCACCAGGGTGACGAGCTCTACGCCGATCTGCGCGGACCCGGCCAAAACATGACCATCCTGGCCACCGCCTACTCCGATCCCGCCAACTCCGGTACCGGCGACGACGAACCCATGCTCATGGAACTGACCTACGGCAAGGGGCGGATTTTTCACTCGACGCTTGGCCACGACGTGATGGCGCTGAGCTCGGTCGACGAGGTGGTGACGTTGCAGCGCGGCACCGAGTGGGCCGCCACCGGCAAGGTCACGCTGCCGGTTCCCAAGGCGTTTCCCAACGCCAACACGGTGGCTTACCGGACTGACATTGCAGCCCTGGATCCCAACTATTCGAAGGGCCTGAACCCGCTGGATACCTCGTCTTCATTCGGGCGGGGCCGGCGGGGCCTGCGTGGTGGCCGCGGCGCACCGGCCGGACGTGACGGCGCGGCGCCGGGGCGTTAACATTTACAGCGACTGAGAGAGGAAAAATTGACGATGACGATTCGGACCGGGGGTTTAACCCTTGCTGCCATGCTGGTGTTCAGCGGACTTGCCGTGGGACAAGGTGCCCCGGGCCGCTTCCAAAGGCCCGCGCCGCCGCCGCTGCCACCGGCGGTCGCCAGCGGCAAGGCGATCTTCGCGCAGAACTGCTCCTTCTGCCATGGCGCCGACGCCGAAGGTCAATCGGGGCCCGATCTGACCAGCTCGCCGGTCGTCGCCGCCGACGTCAACGGTAACGCCATCGGCCAGGTGGTCCTCAACGGCCGCCCAGGCACGGCCATGCCGGCGTTCAAGTTCACCCCGGCCCAAATCCAAAACATCGCCGCCTTTCTTCACTTCCAGACCTACGCCGCCATGAAGCAGAAGGGTGGCCGCAAGGGCGTCGTTCCCGCCGACTTGCAGACCGGCAACGCCGCCGCCGGCAAGGCCTTTTTCAACGGCGCCGGCGGATGCTCCGCCTGCCACTCTCCCACGGGTGATCTGGCCGGCGTCGCCACCCGCCTGCAGGGATTGGGACTGGAGATGTCGTTTCTCAGCGTTCCCCGCGATACTGTCAGCCTCGGTCCGCCTCCGGTTGGGCGCGGCGGATCTGGCCGCGGCGGGCGCGGCGGTCCGCCGCCGGCGGGCGCCATCGCCAAAGTCACCGTGACCCTGCCCTCGGGCCAGACGTTCCAAGGCGATCTGGTCTATCAAGACGACTTCACCATTGCCATGGTGGACGCGGCCGGCTACTACCATTCCTGGCCGAAGAGTCAGGTCAAGTCTGATGTCAACGCCCCTGGCGAGGCTCACGCCGCGTTGTTGTCCAAGTATACCGATGCCGACATTCACAATCTAATGGCCTATCTGCAGACGCTGACCGGGCCCGCCCAACCGGAGCCCGCACCCAGCGATCCGCCCGCCCCCTCGGCCGCCGTGCTCGCCCTCAACCCCGGGGTCACCACCTCCGTACTGCTCCATCCCCCCACGAGTAGCTGGCCCACCTATCACGGCGATTACAGCGGGCGCCGCCACAGCAGCCTCACTCAGATCAACTCCTCCAACGTGAACCAACTCGGTGTCGCGTGGAAGTTTGCCGCCACCGGCCGCATCTCAGCCTCACCCCTGGTGGTTGACGGCGTGCTCTATATTTCGGTCCCCAACAATATTTGGGCGGTCGACGCGCGCACCGGCCATATGATCTGGCACTACACCGCCCCGCCCAACGAAGGTTCCACCATTGGCAACCGCGGTGTGGCCATGTACAAAAACTGGCTTTACTTTGAGATTCCCGATGGCCATCTGGTATCGCTGAATGCCAAAGATGGCAGCCTGCGCTGGATCAAGGAGATCGTCGATTACCATCTCGGCTACTGGACCTCGACCTCGCCGCTGGTGATCGGCGATCACGTCATTGTTGGCGCTTCCGGCGACTTTGACAACGTGCAGTCGTTGCTGCGCGCAGTCGATCCCGTCACCGGCGACACCCAGTGGGATTGGCACGCGACGCCCCCGGCCGGCACTCCTAACACTGCCACCGGCGGCAATACCTGGATGACCGGCACCTACGATCCCACCCTCAACCTGCTGTATTGGGGAACCGGCAACCCCACCCCGGTGCTGGAAGGCAAAACCAGGCCTGGGAATAATCTCTACACCTGTAGCATCGTGGCCATCAACCCCGATACCGGCAAGCTGGTGTGGGGGTTCCAGGCCTCGCCTCATGACACCCACGATTGGGACGCGGCTGAAGTGCCAGTGCTGGTCGACGGCACCTTCAACGGCCAGCCGCGGAAAATGCTCATGCAGGCTTCGCGCAACGGCTACTTCTTCGTGCTGGACCGGACCAACGGCAAGAGCCTGCTCACCACCCCGTTCGGTCCGGTCAACTGGGCTTCCGGGGTGGCCAAAGATGGCAGCCCGATTCCGAACCCGGAGAAGGAACCCACGCCCGATGGACGCCTGCTCGCGCCCGCCGAGGGCGGTCTGGCCAACTACCGCTCGCCCAGCTTTGATCCCCAGACCGGCCTGTTTGTCGTCAACTCCACCCCCAGCTATGGGATCTACTTTAATAAGCCGGCGGACGGCACCTTTGGCTGGGCCGGTGGCGATTACGGCGTTTTTGGCAGCGGCGTCCTGGAGGCGCTGGACTACCAGACGGGCCAGCCCCGCTGGAAGCACGCTTGGCCCGGAGGCTCCTCCTCGGGCGTGCTCACCACCGACTCCGGCCTCACCTTTGTGACCGATTCGAGCGGCAACTTTATCGCCCTCAACACCAGTGACGGCAAAATCCTATGGCACTCCGCCGTCGGCACGGGCAGTTCGGCCTCGCCGATGACCTACGATCTCGATGGCCGCCAGTACGTGGTTTCGAGCTTCGGTAGCGACGTTGTCGCCTGGGCGCTTTCGAATTAGCCCGCATCCAACCGGGCATGAACGATAACGCCGACGCCCCCCGCGTCGTGGTGGTGTCTGGTGCCACCGCCGGCGTGGGGCGGGCGACGGTACGCGCTTTTGCCGCCCAGGGCGGCACTCACGGCATCAGAATCGGCTTGCTGGCGCGGGGCAGGGAAGGCTTGGCCGCCACCCGCGCCGAGGTTGAGGCGGCGGGCGGGGAGGCGTTGGAACTGCCCACCGACATCGCCAACGCCGCCCAAGTCGATGCCGCCGCCGCCGCTATCGAGCGACGCTGGGGCGCGCTCGATGTCTGGGTGAACAATGCCATGACCTCGGTGTTCTCCCCGGTGGCCGAACTGCTCCCAGAGGAGATCGAGCGGGTCACTCAAGTGACTTATCTCGGCACCGTGTACGGTACCATGGCGGCGCTACGCCGCATGCTGCCCCGGGGCCGGGGCGTCATCATCCAGGTGGGCTCGGCCCTGGCCTATCGGGGTATCCCCCTGCAAGCCGCCTACTGCGGCGCCAAGCACGCCATTCAGGGCTTTACTGAATCGTTGCGCAGCGAGCTGCTCCACGACCACTCCCCGGTGCGCATCACCGTGGTGCAGATGCCGGCGCTCAACACGCCTCAGTTCGATTGGGTCAAAAGCCGCTTGCCCCGCCGTGCCCAACCGGTGCCGCCCATTTTCCAGCCCGAGGTGGCCGCGGCCGCGATTCTGTTCGCCGCCAACCATCGCCGCCGCCAAATCTTCGTCGGCGGTTCCACCGTGGCGGCCGTGCAGGGCAACAAATTGATGCCCGGATGGCTCGACCACTACCTCGGCCGCACCGGCTACGATGCGCAACAAACCGATGAGCCCGAGGATCCAAATCGCCCCAACAATCTCTGGCAGCCGGTCGAAGGCGACCGCGGCGCCCACGGACGTTTCGACCCTCAAGCCAGCGCCTCCAGCCCGGAACTTTGGATCTCGACCCACCGCCCCTCCGGCCGCCAGTGGATCACCGCCGGTGCCGCCGTGGCCGGTGCCGCCGCCCTCCTCGCCATCGGCCTCAAACGCGCCGCCTGACGCCGCGAGTGCCAACAGCTGACAACTTACGGCGAGCATCCTTATCAATAATGCCGGTCAGCGACGCCGCGCTCGACCCGTCCCGTGGCGCCGGTGACGGAGCGGTCCCAAGGACTGCGTTGCCAATTGTCGGGCGTATTCGGATCGCCGATCCAACGTGGCGGCTCCAGCTTTAAATGGGTGGCGATGCCCAGCACGTGCGGCTCATAAAGCTGGCGCAAGGCGGTGAGTTGCCGCACATTGGCCGCCTCCCAGCGCAGTGGTACACCCGCCTTGGCCAGTCCTGATTTCAACCGGCTCAAATCGGCGTCGGGCAGCCGGTCAGGAACCGTCCCCGGAAGCTGGTGGATGAAAATCTGCGCCAAATCCACCACCGCATGCCGGGCGATGGCGAAGGTGAGCTGGGCTTGCCGGGTGCAGCCCTCCTCACAGCAGGCGAGCAGCAGAGCGCAGGTGTCGAGCATGGTCCCCAGCGCCGCCAGCCAGGATTGATTCACGTGCTGGGAGCGGAAATACCCCAGCACCGGGTAGGAGATCTGGCTCTCCAGCAGCTCGGCTGACCACCGCTCCCACTCCGCCAGATACGCTTGCAGCTCGTCGAGCGCGCCCGCATGGCGGCGCAGCAGCTCCGACGCCGAGGGCGGTGAGCCAGCCCGCGCGTCGAGCATGGAGATGGAGGTCTCGCGGCGGGAGAAGCCTCCGTACAGCACCGGCAGGTAGCTGATGATAATGGCCACGAAGCCGAGCCCGAGTCCACCTTCGCCCACCGCCAGCACCCGGCTGAAGGCGGTGTGCGGCACCGCGCCGCCGATGCCGATGGTGAGCAGCGTGACCCCGCTGAGGTACACGTCCATGCCGAAACCGCGCAGCGGCTCGGGCGTCTGCAGCGGCGAACCCAGCGACCAGTACACGCAAGCAAACCCGCCCACCAGCACCACCGCCCACAGTACAAAAAGCAGCAGCATCGATACCGGTCCAAACAAGCTCAACGCCGATTCCCGCCGCCGCCCGTGCAGCCGCACCGCCAGCGCCGACCACAACGGCCAGATGCTCTGGTAATAGACGCGGGTGAAACGGAACGGTCCGTTCAGCCGCCGGGGCAGGATCATGGTTTCGAACGCGTCGCGCAGCACGAACGCGATCATGGCCCACCCGGCGATGCCGGCGAGTACGTGTTCGAGCGACCCCATGGTAGTAATCATCGCACGCGCTTATCATCGGAGCATGAGTGCCAACATCGCCCTCGACGTCGCCGATGGTACCCAAATGGCGGCCTACACCGCGCGCCCGAAGAAAGCCGCGGCGGGCCCCGCCCCCGGCGTGATGGTGTTCCAGGAAGCGTTCGGCGTCAACGCCCACATCCGCGGCGTAGCGGATCGCCTCGCCGGGCTGGGGTACCTGGCCGCCGCGCCGGAGTTGTACCACCGCACCGCGCCCGGCTTCGAAGGCGATTACACCAACTTCACCTCTGCCATGCCGCACATGAAAGCCATGACGCCCGAGCGCCTCGACGACGACATCCGCGCCACCCACGCCTGGCTGGTGGCGCAGGGCTGCGCACGCGTGGTCGCGGTCGGCTTTTGCATGGGCGGACGCACTGCCGTTCAGGCCGCGGCGACGGTGCCGCTGGCGGCGGCGGCTTCGTTCTACGGTGGCAACCTGCCCAGTCTGGAGAGCCGTGTCCCGCAGCTCGCCTCCCCGCTTTTGCTGGTCTGGGGCGACCAAGACACCCACATCCCGCCAGCGGTGCGGGCGCAGTTTGCCGAGGCGCTCCGCGCCCACAAAAAGCCCTTCGTCGAGTGCACCTTCTCCGCCGCCGGCCACGGCTTCTTCTGCGACCAGCGCGCCAGCTATCACGCTCCCTCGGCGCGGCTGGCCTGGAACCTGCTCACCGATTTTCTGGCTCATCCGATGAGCGTTTGACATCCTGTGCGATACCGCCTTCGTGGCGGAAGTGGCGGCGGCCGGAGGCGTAGTCCCCGACCAGGTGCCCGTGGCCGGTGAGTTGATACTTGTAGGTCACGAGACTCTCGAGTCCGACCGGGCCGCGGGCGTGCAGCTTGTTGGTGGAGATGCCCACCTCGGCGCCGAAGCCGTAGCGGTAGCCGTCGGAGAACCGGGTCGAGGCGTTGAGATACACGCCGGCGGAGTCGACTTCGTTCAGGAAACGCTGGGCGGCGGCCGCGTCCCGGGTCACGATGGCGTCGGTGTGGCTGGAGCCGTGGCGGTGAATATGGTCGATGGCGGCGTCGAGGTCATCGACCACGCGCAGCGCGACGGCCAGGTCGCCGTACTCGGTGTGCCATGCCTCCACCGGAGCGACGGGGCGCCCGGCAGCCAGTGCCTGAGTGGCCGCGCAGCCATGCAGCGTCACGCCGGCGGACAGCAGGCGGTCCATCAAGAGCGGCAGGAACCCGGGTGCGATCTGGCGGTGCACGAGCACGGTTTCGCAGGCGTTGCAGGTGGCCGGCGCCTGGGTTTTGCTATCCAGCACGATCGCCAAGGCTTGCTCGGGGTCGGCGGCCGCGTCCACATAGACGTGGCAGACGCCGTCGGCGTGTCCCAGCACCGGAATATTCGTATGCGATTGGACGTACTGCACCAGCTTGTTGCCGCCGCGCGGAACCACCAGGGCAATCTGGTCATCGAGCGCGAGCAGCGCCTGCGCCGCCTGCCGGCCTTCGACCGCAACGATGGCGTCTTCGGGAAGGCCCGAAGCCAGGAGTGTGCCGCGCAACAGCGCCACCAGCGCGCGCGTGCTGTCGCGCGCCTCGGCGCCGGCTTTGAGGATCAAGGCATTGCCGGATTTGATCATCAGCGCGGCGAGTTGCACCACGGCGTCGGGCCGGGCCTCGATGATGGCGGCGACCACGCCAAACGGGCAGGTGACGCGGCGCAGCGTCAGGCCATCGTCGAGTTCGCTCTCCAAGGTAACCTGGCCGCTGGGATCGGGCAGTGCCGCCACTTGCAGCACGCCCGCCGCCATGGCGTCGAGCTTGGCGTCGGTGATGTGCAGCCTCGCCAAGGTGGCGCTGGTCAAGGTCTTTTGAGCCAGCAGCTTTTGGGCGCGGCGCAGATCGGCGCGGTTGGCCTTGAGCAGCGCGGCGCGGGCCGCGATGGCCGAATGGGCCAGGGCGGCAGCGATGCCGCGCAGGGCGGCGTTTTTGTCGGCGGTCGAGGTGTGCGCCAGCGTACGCGAGGCGGCGCGCGCGGCCGTGGCGGCGGCGAGAGCTTGGGTTTGGATGCGAGTCATGCGTTGGCGCTCCCAGTGGCGATGGTCGCGATGATGGTGCCAATCTCCTCGCCCGCCATGATGCGGTCGAGCACGCCCGGCGTGCGGCCGTTGGCGATGACCGCCACCAGCTCCGGGTCGCGGCGCGCCCGCATCACCGCGATCAACTTCGAGCGCATGCCACCGCGGCCGCGGGGGCCGCTGGCGCCGGCGTTCTCGAAGTGTTCGTCGGAGACATCGGTGAGTGCGCCGATCAACTCGGCGTCGGCGTGGGTGGGGTCGAGCGTGTAGAGCCCGTCCACATCGGTGAGTAGGATGAGCAGTTTGCAATCGAGCAGGGGTGCGATCAGGGCGGCGAGCTGGTCGTTGTCGTGGAACAAGCGGTTCTGGGAGGCGCCGGCGTGGTGGGAGACGGCATCGTTTTCATTCACCACCGGGACAATGCCACGCGATAACAGTTGCCGCAGGGTCTCGCTCAACCCGGCCGAGCGGTCCGGATCGAGGAAGTCGTCGCTGGTGACCAGGATTTGAGCGATGGGGAGGGCGTGGCGTTGGAAGGCCTCGTGGTAGATCGCGGTCAGCCAGCTCTGGCCCGCGGCGGCGCAGGCGGCGCGGTGCGCAGGGGTATCGAGCGTCATGCGTTGCGCCGCCGCGGGTTGGGCGGGCACGGGCGGGGCGTGCACGTTCGCCATCTGGTGGAGTCCCAGCGCCACCGCCCCCGAGGAGACCAGGACCACGTCGCGGCCCGCGCGGCGCATGCGCGCCACCGAGGCGGCCAGCTCCGCCAGCACGCCGCCGGCGAACCCGCCGGCGGCGTCCACCAGCACGTTGGTCCCGACCTTCAGCACCATGCGGGTGTGTGCCGCCAAACAGCGGCGCGCGCCCCCAGCGCCGTCACTTGTTCCACTGTCCACGCCCACATCCTCCCTTGGACAAACAAAAACCCACGATCACCATGACCGTGGGCTTGGAACTCCATGCCAGCCGATTGGATCCCGATCTTAGCTGGCGGCCAGCGTCCAAACACACGGCATCGCTTCCGGGCGCGGCGCCCCGGCGGTTGGCAGCGGGTTTGGTACCTGAAGGACCATCAAACGTTATGATGCGGTGCCGCCCGCGGCGTTGTCAAGGCGGAACTCCGGTATAACAGGACGGTCACCTGGGCGATGGCGGTGTGCGGTGTGGCTAATCCCTCGGGGGTCTTGCCCTTGACCGAAATGCGTTCCGAAGGGACCTCTAATAACCCCGCCACGCTCTCGCGAATCTGCGCCTGTAACGGCGCGATGCGCGGCTGCTCCAGGATCACATTGGCGTCGAGGTTGACCACGCTCCAGCCGGCGTGGCGGGCGAGTTGCAGCGCGTGGCGCACGAACCCCGAGCTCGACGCGTCCTTCCATTGTGGGTCGTGGGAGCTGAAATGGCTGCCAATATCGCCCTGCGCCAAAGCGCCCAGCAGCGCATCGCAGATGGCGTGCAACACGACGTCGCCATCACTGTGGCCGGCGAGGCCGGCGGCATGAGGAATCAGCAGCCCGCCGAGCCACAGCGGGCGTCCCAGCTCAAACACATGCGAGTCCCACCCGGAGCCGATACGATATTCGGGCTCAATGGGGAAAGGTGCCGGCATGCGAGTCCTTTAAGGCCAAAGATGGCCGAAGAAGGATTTCTTGGGCGGAGCGGTCGGCACCGGGGCGGTGTTCAGCGGGTTGGTACTCGGCTGGACTGCGCCCTTCCCCGGTTTCTCCCCTTTCGTTGCTTCCGGCTTGATCTGGCGGGCACGCTGTTTCAGCAGTTTAACCAGCTCCTCCGGGGGCGGGGGCACGCCGCGGTGCACATCGGCGGCGAGGATCTCGTCTTTGTTCTCCAAATCGATTTCGTCGGGGGTCAGGATGAGGTTGGGATCGGAGGCAGCCGCGGTGGCAGGCCGAGCGTTCGGATCGTTGCTGTTGCTGCCACTAACGGCCTGCGGGGCATCCGTTTCAGGAGTGTCGGCCCCCTGCGGCTTGTCGGGGATGTTTTGGAACGCCAGCGGCGATGCGTTCGAGTTGCTGGCCGAACTGCTGGCGGTGGCCGTGACGTCCGGTGTGCCGCTGGGCGGCGCCGGCAGATCATCGGCGGCGGTCAACTCGGCGCTGAGCGACGCCGTCGTGCCCCCAATGTTCAAGGGCAGCGGGGCCTTACTGCCCGCCGGGATCGCTCCGGTGGCGACCATGCTCGAGCGGATCAAAGCGGAGAGTCCGGGCGGTGGGGTGTAGCCGGGCGTGGACGGCAGCGACAATGTCGGCTCGCCGACCTTGTCGGCGCGGGCAATCTCCGTGCTCGGATGCGTGCTCAGCAGCCCGGCCAATCCCAGGTGATCGAGAAAACTTTGGGAATTCACCGCCTTGCCCCGGCCTGCAATCTCTTCCTTGTTGAAGGCGATTTCGGCGGCGGTTGGGGTGGGAATGGGCGCCTTCAGCGCTGCCAACTGGGTCTTGGCGTCGGCGGCGTAGGGGCTGAGCGGGTAACGCCGGATCAGGCGGGCGAAATCGGCAACCGCGCGGGCATGATCGCTGTCCGCGTTGGCGGTGTACAGCCCCCGTGAGGAGGCGGCGGGTTCAAACCGCGCCGCCCCGGCATAGAGCCGCGCGGTGGTTTGGTAGGAGTGTGCCAACTCGTCCAGCACCACGTCGCCCTGGCTATACAAGGGGTAGTCGGCGAGCACTTCCTCCAGCCGGCTTTGGGCGGCGCGGTAGTCGGTCTGCTCGCCCTGTTGCGCCCGCCCCAAATAGAACTGGCCGATACGATAAATGCGATCGGCGAGCACCTCTTGCGTGTCCCGCAACATCTGCAACGCCTGCGGCCGCAACGGACTCTGCGGATAATTGATCAGGAAGGTGCGCAACTCCGATTGCGCGTCCTCGGCCTGGGTGGGATCGCGGTCGGGCTTTTGCAGTTGCCCGTAATGGATAGTGGCGATTTTGAGCTGGGCCTCGGAGGCTTCCTTCATGGAGGGGAAGAAGGTAATGAAATCCTTGTACTGCGCCTCCGCCTGCGCCAGCCCTTCGGCACCGCCCTGCCGGTACCAGGAGTCGCCAATCGCCATCTTGGCGCGGGCCAAGTACTCGCTGTCAGGATAGGTGTTGAGCAGCGTTTCCAGGTTGAGGCGGGCGACGGTGTACTGGCCTTTATCCAAATCCGTCATCGCGATGTCGAACAGCACCTTGTCCGGCTGCTCGGATTTGAGGTTGGCGAGCGGGTTGGTGTTGGCGTGATGCTGGATCAGACACCCAGCGTTGCTCATCGCTAGCCCCAAACCGAGCAGGGGGGCGAGCAGAACGGCGGGAGGGTGCTTGCAGATCCGGCTGAAAAGGGGCTCGAACCGCATGGGAATCTGGTCCCGATTCTACCACGCGGACACGGTGGGTGGGCAAAACGGCCCGGTCTACTCAGCAGGACCACCGCCATGGTTGCCGATGACGCCGCTGAGGATGGCCTGTCGTGGGTGCCGGGGGCGTCGCCACAGCCATAGGACGAACAACGCCGAAGCCGCGGCCGCGGTGTCCAGCAGCACGTCACTGAATTCAACGCCGCGGCCGGGGATGAGGCTTTGGTGGAATTCGTCGGTGGCGGCATAGACGAATACGAAGATCAAGGTCCGCACTGCGGCCGGCGTAACAAAGTGCGGCCGCCCTAAGGCGAAACCCCGGTACACGGTGGCGCCCAGCAGGTAATACACCACCACATGGGCGAACTTTCGGAAGGGGCCGTCCAGCAGCCGGTGGAAATGGCGTGTGTTGTGTCCAATCAGGGTCAGAATCCACCCCAGCACCTCCTCGCTATGCCGCCCCGAGTGTGAATCCTGCGAGAGAAAAAATATCAACACACATACCGCGACGGCCGGGAACCAGGCTTTGAGCACGGTGAACGGGCGGCGGGTGGTGGGCATACGGTCGGGCATAGGGGGCCTGCGGTCGCCGTCGATCTTAGTCGCCCTTGAGGCGGAGGTGAGTAGCGGCATTCGGATATCGATGGAGGTAAGGCGGCACGGGATGCATATCCGGGCGGGGGCTAGGCTCCTGCCGTCCGCGGTTGGGAAGCGCCGGCGGTGCGCGGAATTAAACGCGCGATGCGGCGCACGGCCGCGCCCGCGCCCCGCAGCTTCTCCTCCAGTTTCTCATAGCCGCGGTCGAGATGGTAAATGCGGTCGATGATGGTTTCGCCCTCGGCGGCCAGCGCCGCCAGCACCAGCGAGGCGCTCGCCCGCAAGTCGCTGGCCTGTACCGCCGCCCCCGCCAGCGCCGACCGGCCGCGCACCACCGCCCGCCGGCCCTCAATCCGGATGCTGGCCCCCATGCGATTGAGCTCGAGCGCATGCATAAAGCGATTTTCGAAGATTGTCTCCGTAATCGCCGCCGTGCCCACGGCCTGGGTCATCAGCGCCATGTACTGCGCCTGCAAGTCGGTGGCGAAGCCGGGGTACTCAGCGGTCGCGATGTCGACCGCGCCCAGCCGCCCCCCGGCAGCCACGCCGATGCTGGAGGCCTCGATGCGGAACCGCGCCCCCGCCTCCTCCAGCCGCTCGATCAACCCGCCCAGATGCTCAGGCTGGCAGTGGGTCACCTCCAGCGCGCCGCCGGTGATCAACGCCGCCATGATGAAGGTGCCCGCCTCGATGCGGTCGGCGATGATGCGGTGGCTGGCGCCCCCAAGTTGATCCACGCCCTGAACCTGGATGGTGGAGGTACCGGCGCCTTCGATCCGCGCTCCCATGCGGGTGAGCAGCGCGGCCAAGTCCACCACCTCCGGCTCCCGGGCGCAGTTGCTGAGCACGGTCTCGCCCTTCGCCAGCACGGCGGCCATGAGCACGTCTTCGGTGCCAGTAACCGTCACCCGGTCGAAGCTGTAGCTATTACCCTGCAGCCGGCGCGCCTCGGCGACCACGTAGCCGTGCTCCTGCCGCAGCTCCGCCCCCAAACGCTCCAGCCCCCGGAGGTGCAGGTCGATGGGCCGGGCGCCGATGGCGCACCCGCCCGGCAACGACACCCGCGCCTGTCCGGTACGCGCCAGCAGCGGACCCAGCACCAGGGTCGAGGCACGCATCGTTTTCACCAGTTCGTAATCGGCCTGGGCGTGGGTGATGGCCTGCGCCCGCAATTGGATTTGATGGCGTCCCCCGCTGCCTTCGGTCTCGACCCCCATGGTTTCCAGCAGGGCACGCGTCGTCTGGATGTCGCGCACGTCGGGGATATTGCTGAGCTGCACCGGTTCGGCGGTCAACAAGCAGGCGGCCATCGCTGGCAGCGCTGCGTTTTTAGCGCCGCTCACGCGGATTGCGCCGCTGAGCGGCTGGCCGCCGCGGATCACGAGTTTGTCCATGAAAAATCGCCCGTCGCCAGCTTCCGCGCCAACTTCCACAGGAAGCTTTGGTTTAGTGTACCTGCATGCCGGCGATGTAGGTGGCCTGGACCTCGCCGGCCGGCGATAGCACGACGATATCGGCGTCCGCGCCCACCTCCAGCCGGCCCTTGTGGGTGAGCCCGAGCAACGCGGCGGGGTTGCGCGTGGCCATGGCCACGGCGGCTGGGAGGGAACTGCCGCACAGGATCATGGCGTTGCGCACCGCTTGGTCCAACGTCAGCACGCTGCCGGCCAAGCGGCCCTCATGCATACAACGGCCGGCCTGGACCTCGACGGCCATCGCGCCCAACTGGTAGCGTCCATCGCCGCATCCGGCGGCGCTGAGCGCGTCACTGACCAGAATGGCGCGCTCCGGGCCTTTAAGGCGGAAAAACATCTGCACCAGCAAGGGGTCGACGTGGATGCCATCGGCGATGATCTCGGCGCTCAGGGCTGGGTTCATCAGCGCTTCGCCCAGCAGCCCCGGGTCGCGGTGGTGCAGCGGGTTCATGGCGTTGAAGATGTGGGTGACGTGCCGCGCCCCGGCGCGGATGCCCGCCTGCGCCTGCGCCTGGTTAGCCGCGCTGTGGCCCATGCTGACGCAGATGCCGCGCGCGCTGGCGGCGGCGATGAAGTCGAGGGCTCCTGCCAGCTCGGGGGCGATGGTGATCAGGCGGATGCGGCCTTGTGCGGCCTCCCACAGTTGGGTCAACCGCGCCAAGGTGGGCGGCAGTAGGCCCGATTCCGGGTGGACGCCGCGGCGCTCCGTGCTCAGGAAGGGCCCTTCCAAATGCAACCCCAGCGAGACCGGCGCCAGCCGCTCGACCGCCCGCAGCGTGGCCTCCCAGGGGGCAGTCACGGTCGTGGCCAGGAAGCTGGTCACCCCATGTGCGGCGAGATGCTGGGTAAAGGCCGCGACTCCGGCGCTATCGGCCGCCGTGAGATCGTCCATGAGATCGATGCCCGCTCCCCCGTGGACGTGCAGATCGATGAAGCCCGGCGCCAGCACGGCGTCCCCCAGGTCGCGTACCTGCGTACCGGGGGGAAGGGCGGTGGTGGCGGGCGTGCCCACGGCGGTGATGCGGCCGTCCTGCATCACCAACGCGGCGGGAGCGATGACCCTCTGGGGCGCGATCAAGCTGGCCGCGATTAGGGCCTCGGGTGGAGATGGGCTCATTGTTCCCTCGCGGAGTTCGCGGCCGCCACCCGCAGGGCGCGCTGCAGATCGCCGCCGCTCTGGGCTAAAAGCCGGCGGGCACGCGCCGGCGTCACGTCCCCGCCCAGGGCCGCCGCTAAAATGCGCTGGGCGCGGGCCTGGAGCTTGCCGTTGGTGGGTTGCATGCCCGTCATGAGGTTGCCGCGGACCCGGCCGGCGCGCACCATGACCCCGGTTGAAAGCTGGTTGAGGATCATCTTCTGTGCCGTGCCCGCTTTCAGCCGGGTCGAGCCGGTGAGCGCCTCGGCGCCGGTGACCGCCTCAATGGCGATGCCGGCCCCGCCGGCCCCGCCGGCGACGGCGGCCAGCGGCGAGCCGGGCGAGCAGGCGATGGCGACGATGAGGCAGCCACGCCGGCGGGCGTAGTGGAGCGCCGCTACCGTATAGGGCGTGCGTCCACTGGCGGCGATGCCGACGACCGTATCGGCGGGCGTCAGGCGCAGCCGGGCCAAATCACAGCCGGCGGCGCCGGCGTCGTCTTCAGCGCCTTCGATCGAACACTGCAACGCCCGCGCCCCACCGGCGATGACGCCCACCACGCGGCCGCGCGCCACGCCAAATGTCGGCGGGCACTCGGCCGCGTCCAGCACCCCCAGGCGGCCGCTGCTGCCGGCGCCGACGTAGATGATGCGGCCGCCCTGCTGAAAACGCGCCGCCATCTGGTCGATGGCGGCAGCGATCGCCGGGGCGCAGCCGCGCACGGTGCCGGCGACGGTGGCATCCTCGCGCTGCAGCGCCCGCACCAGCGCCGGCGTGCGCAGGCGGTCCAAGCCGGCGGTGCGCGGGTTGACGCGCTCCGTGGCGAGTTGTTCCAGCTCGGGCAGCGAGCGTTGGCGCTTTGGGTTTGACACTTCCGGCTCCTTCCGTCTATAACACATTAGCGAGCTACTCTGTTGTCCTGGACCCGTTTCCCTCTCTCCGGCGCTCTTCCCGGGCGCGCGTTTTTCTGCCTTGGCTTGTTGGCTATGGCCCTGCGCGCTGCCGTGCCCCCCGCTGCCCCCAAGCCCGATTGGTCCCGCCTCGACGCCCTCGTCGCCCGCTCCATCGAGCGCGGCGAGATGCCCGGCGCTGTCGTCCTCATCGGCCACGATGGCCATGTTGTATACCGTAAAGCCTTCGGTGAACGGGCGCTGCTACCGCGGCGGGAAAAAATGACCACCGACACCATCTTTGACTGTGCTTCACTGACCAAAGTGGTGGCCACCGCCCCGGCGGTGGTGCAGTTGTTGGAGCAAGGCCGCATCCGGCTCAACGATCCCGTGGCCAAATACCTGCCCGGCTTCGCCCAGAACGGCAAAGATCAGATCACCATCCGCGAACTGCTCACCCACTACTCCGGGCTCCCGCCCGATATCCCCCAGCACCCGCCGTGGTCGGGATACCGCCAAGGCATCGAGCGCGCGTTCGCGGTGCAGCCCGCCTATCCACCCGGATCCCACTTCGAGTACAGCGATATCAACTACGTCGTGCTGGCCGAGTTGGTGCGCGTGCTGACCGGTCAGCGCATCGATCAATATGCGCTGCAACATCTCTGGAAGCCGCTGGGCATGGATCACACCCGCTTTTTGCCGCCCGCGAGCTGGCGCCCTATAATCGCGCCCACCGAGCGCGATGACCGCGGGCGCTACGAGCGCGGCGTGGTCAACGATCCCACCGCCTCCTCCATGGACGGTGTCGCCGGCGATGCCGGCATGTTCAGCACCGCCGACGATCTCGCCAAGTTCGCCCAGATGATGCTCAACGGGGGCCTCGGCGCCAACAATGTCCGCGTGCTCTCGCCCTTGGCGGTCGAGAAGATGACCACGCCGCAGACGCCCTTCAACATCCCCGAGGTGCGCGGCCTCGGCTGGGACATCGACTCCCCCTTCTCCAGCAACCGCGGCGACTTCCTCCCCGTCGGCTCCTACGGCCACACCGGCTTCACCGGCACCTCGCTGTGGATCGATCCGTCCTCGAACACCTACATCATCATTTTGTCGAACGCCGTCCACCCCCAGCAGAAGCCGCCGCTGCGCACCATCCTGGCGCTGCGCTCGGAGGTGGCCACCGTGACCGCCGACATCCTGGCCCTCAACGACCCCGCCACTTGGGGACGGCTCGAGGCCGGCCTGGAGCGCACCACCGGCTACAACGATGCCTCCACCGGTGAGCACCGCACCCTCTACCGCAATGGCGAGGTCGAGACGGGGTTGGATGTGATGAAGGCCCGCCACTTCGACCTGCTGCGCGGCAAACGCGTGGGCCTCATCACCAACCCCACCGGCATCGACCGGGAAGGGAACCGCAACCTGGATGACATGCGCGCCGCCGGCATTGACGTGACCGCCGGCTTTAGCCCGGAGCACGGTTGGTCGGGCGTGCTCGATGCTTCCGTCAGCAACACCCGCGACGCCAAAACCAGCATCCCCGTCTTCAGCGCCTACGGTTCGGGACCGGACGGCCGCCTGCTGCCCGACGCTGGGTTGAAGCGGGTCAACATCCTCGTCTACGACATTCAAGATTTGGGCGTGCGCTACTACACCTTCGAGACCACGCTGGCCTACACCCTCCAAGCCGCCGCCGCCCACCACCTGCCGGTCATCGTGCTCGACCGGCCTGCCCCGCTGGACGGCATCAACGTCGAGGGCCCGCCGCTTGATCAAGCCAACGTCAGCTTCACCGGCTACTTCCCCGGCATGCCCGTGCGCAATGGCATGACGGCCGGCGAGCTGGCCCGCCTGTTCAACAAAAAAATCGGCGCCGACCTGACCGTGGTGCCGATGCGCGGCTGGTCCCGCGGCGATTACTTTGACGAGACCGGCCTGCCCTGGGTCGATCCCTCGCCCAACATGCGCAACCTCACCGAAGCCGTGCTCTACCCCGGCATCGGCATGATCGAGGGCACCGATATCAGCGTGGGCCGGGGCACCGATACGCCCTTCGAGGTCGTGGGCGCTCCCTGGATCGACGAGACCCAGTTCGCCGCCTATCTCAACGCTCGCCGTCTGCCCGGCGTCCGCTTTGTGCCGATGAGCTTTACCCCCGACAGCAGCCGCTACGCCCACCAGCTCTGCCACGGCGTCTACCTGATCGTCACCAATCGCGACCGGCTCGACTCGCCCGAACTCGGCATCGAGGTGGCCAGCGCGCTGCAGCATCTCTATCCCCAGCATTGGGACAGCTCCGCCATGCACGGCCTCGCCGGCAATCAAACCGTGGTCGATCAGATTCGCAGCGGCGAGGACCCGCGCCGCATCGCCCAGGATTGGCGCGATAGCTTGCAGTCCTTCGAACTGCAGCGCCAGCCGGCGCTGTTGTATCACTGATCCAACGAAAACTGGCGCGCCGCCGCGCCGGGGCTGCAGCCCAGCCGCTGCGCCACTTGCGCCAAGCGTCGATCCAGCGTCCACAGTGGCGCGCCGGCAATTAAGCTGGAACTCAGGAGATGGACATCGACCCATCCGACGCCACTCTGGAATAGCTGGTGCCGCTCAACTAAGGCCAGAACCTCATGTTGATCTGCGAGCGGTGCCGCCGGCTGGTTCTGCAGCCATTCCAAAACCTGCGCCCGCCGAACCAAAGGCCCACACGCCAGCTCGCCGATCACGAACGGATGGATCAGGATGGCGTCGTCGGCGATCCGCGCCGCCAGCGCCGCCACCCCATGTCTGAAATGCTCGATCCAGATCGAGGTGTCAACGAGCAGCATGTGCAGGCCGCCGGCGCCGCGGCCGCTTCAGCTCCGGCATCGTGCCCCCCAGCGCGGCCAGCCGGCGGCCGCTCTCGCGGGTGATCAGAGCTTGCAGGCCGGCGTGCACGAGATCGGTCTTTTTCGCCAGCCCCGTCAACTGCCCGGCCTTGTTGAGTAACTCAGGATCGAGATCGAGCGTCGTCCTCATATGCGTGATTATGCATATATATATGCATAGCGTCAACGGTTCGGCGTACCATGGGCGGGACGCGGCTCTGAGGTCTCCATGCCCAATTCCGGCTCGATCCATTCGCCTTCCCATCGCCATCGCCGCCGTAACCTGTGGCGCGACCATTCCCTCAGCCTCACCGCCGGCGCGGTGCTGTTGCTCTGGATCATCCTCTACAGCGTCTCCAACCCCGACACCCATCTCGGTTCGTTCTTTGGCAACGCCATCGCCGACTGGTCGGGGGTGGTAGTGATGGTGATCGCGACCAAGTTCCTCTACGAAGCCGGCTCGGCCGAGAGCCGCCGCCCGCCCCCCGACAATCCTTTCCATTTCTGGCTGGACCTCGTCCGCGATCACTCGCTCACCATCTTTCTGGTGCTCACGCTGGTGGGCTGGATCGCGCTCTACGCCCACTCCGGCGTCAACACCAAGTGGGGACAGGTGGTGGGCAATGTGGTGAGCGAATGGGTGCAGACCATTGGCATGGTCGTGCTGACCAAAAAGCTCGTCGAGCGGCATTCCAAAGAGAGCGCGCGGTCCTGAGGGGCGCACGCGCACCTTCAAGCCGCGCAGAACCTGCGGCAGTTTCGCATCTGGGAGTTTTTGGACGAAAGTAATCTTGACTTTTTGGTATAGATTTGCCAGCCTGAATGTAGCCCCGGCACTCTTTCGGGGATGCATTGAGGATCTGCCATGAGCACACAAGCCCAAGATTTAGAAGCCCTTGCCAACAAGGAGTACGAATACGGCTTCGTCAGCGCCATCGCCGAAGACGTGGTGCCGCGGGGGTTGAACGAGGAGATCATCCGCATGATCTCGGCCAAGAAAAATGAACCCGAGTTCATGCTCGACTGGCGGCTCCGGGCTTACCGGCAATGGCTCAAAATGACCGAGCCGACGTGGCAAAACGTCCACTACCCGCCCATCGATTATCAGGACATCATCTACTACTCGGCGCCCAAGACCAGCTCCGATGGCCCCAAGAGCATGGATGAGGTCGATCCCGAGTTGCTCGAGGTGTACGAAAAACTGGGGGTGCCGCTCAAGGAACGGGGCATCCTCGCTGGTGTGACCCCCAGCGTGGCGGTGGACGCGATCTTCGACAGCGTGTCGGTGGCGACTACCTTCCAGGCGAAATTGGCTGAGGATGGCGTCATCTTCTGTTCCTTTTCCGAGGCGGTGCAGCACCACCCCGAGCTGGTGCAGAAGTACCTCGGGTCGGTGGTGCCCTACACCGATAACTACTTTGCCACTCTGAACTCGGCCGTGTTCAGCGATGGGTCGTTCTGTTTCATCCCCAAGGGCGTGCGCTGCCCGATGGAGCTGTCCAGCTACGTCCGCATCAACTCCAACGCGAGCGGGCAGTTCGAGCGCACCCTGATCATCGCCGAGGAGGGCGCCTCGGTGAGTTATCTGGAAGGCTGTTCGGCGCCCAAGCGCGCCAAGAACCAGTTGCACGCCGCCGTGGTCGAGCTGGTGGCGCTCGACGATGCCAAGATCAAGTACTCGACTGTGCAGAATTGGTTCCCGGGCGACAAGGACGGCGTGGGCGGCGTGTTCAACTTCGTCACCAAGCGCGGCAAGTGCCTGGGCAAGCGCTCGAAGATCTCCTGGACGCAGGTCGAGACCGGCTCGGCCATCACCTGGAAGTACCCGAGCTGCATCCTGCAGGGGGACGACTCGGTGGGTGAGTTCTACTCGGTGGCGCTGACCAAGAACCATCAGCAGGCCGACACCGGGACCAAGATGCTGCACCTGGGCAAGCGCACGCGCAGCACCATCGTGAGCAAAGGCATCTCCGCCGGCGTGAGCCAGAACACCTACCGGGGCGCGGTGCGGATGCTCGCCGGCGCCGAAGGCGCGCGCAACTACTCGCAGTGCGATTCGCTGCTCATCGGCGACAAGTGCGGAGCGCACACCTTTCCGGTGCTCGAGGTGAAGAACAATACCGCCCAGGTCGAGCACGAGGCTTCGACCTCGCGCATCGGCGAGGACCAGCTCTTCTACTGCCGCCAGCGCGGCATCTCGAATGAGGATGCGGTCTCGATGATCGTCAATGGTTTTTGCAAGGAAGTCTTCAAGGAGCTTCCCATGGAGTTCGCCGTGGAAGCGCAGAAGCTGCTGGGCGTGAGCCTCGAAGGCAGCGTCGGGTAGCGAGGCGGGTCATTAGAGGCGGGTCATTATTGGAGGCCCGCATCTGGGATGCCACAAGCCGCGACCGCGGCCAGCGGGAGCGGCCCAACAGACAAGGATGAATCGGCTGGATTACAGATGCTTGAAATCAAGAATTTGCATGCAAAGGTGAAAGGGCGCGAGATCCTGCGTGGTCTCGATCTCAGCCTGAAGGCTGGGGAAGTGCACGCCATCATGGGGCCGAACGGCTCGGGCAAGAGCACGCTGGCGCAGGTGCTGGCCGGGCGGGATACCTATGAGGTGACCGACGGCACGGTGACCTACCAGGGCCAGGACCTGCTCGCGCTCTCCCCCGAGGACCGGGCGCGCGCGGGCGTGTTCCTCGCCTTCCAGTATCCGGTCGAAATCCCGGGCGTCAGCAACAACTACTTCCTGCGCACGGCGCTCAACGCGGTGCGCAAATACCAGGGGCAGGAGGAGTTGGACGCGGTGGATTTCCTGGCGCTGGTGCAGAAGAAGATGCAGCTGCTGCACATGGATGAGGCGCTGATGAAACGCGCCGTGAACGAGGGCTTCTCCGGCGGCGAAAAGAAGCGCAACGAGATCTTCCAGATGGCGGTGCTGGAGCCCAGGCTCGCCATTCTCGACGAAACCGATTCCGGCCTCGACATCGACGCGCTCAAGACGGTGGCGGCGGGCGTGAACGCGCTGCGCGCCCCTGACCGCACGGTGTTGCTCGTGACCCACTATCAGCGCCTGTTGACCTATATCGTGCCCGATTACGTGCACGTGCTCTCCGCCGGCCAGATCGTCAAGTCCGGCGGCAAGGAGCTGGCGCTTGAGCTCGAGGACAAGGGGTACCAGTGGCTGGGTGAGCCCGATCTGGTGGCAGGAGCATAGCCATGGCCATGCTCGGTCTCAAAGACGCGACCACTGGGGTCTACACCAATTATCTGGCCCGGTTTGCGGGCCAGGAACCGCGCCCGGCGTGGCTGCACGAGTTGCGCCGGCAGGCCTTTGGCCGGTTCACGGAGCTGGGCTTTCCCCACCATAAGCAGGAGGGCTGGCGGCAGACCAACATGGCCGCCGTCGCCGAGGCGGTGTACGAGCCGCAACCGCCGCCGCCGCCGGCCCGGCTGGTGCCGCAACTGCGCGCGCTGGAGCTGCCCGGCGTCGATTGGAGTGCGGGGGCGACCCGCTTGGTGTTTGTCAATGGCGTTTATGCGGCGGGACTTTCGGCGCTGGGGCCAGAGGCCGCCGGATGCCGCATCGGCTCCTTGGCCGAGCGCTTCGCCACCACCGACTTGTCGGCGCACTTCAACCACGCCGACGAGGCCGGCCAGGCGTTCGTGCAGCTTAATACCGCCTTTCTCGCCGACGGCGCCTTGATCGAGGTTCCCGCCGGCAAGGTGCTGCAACGGCCCATCGCGGTGCTCTACCTCACGCTCGGCACCTCCGGCGCCGCCGCCCGGGGTGAAGCCCAGGGCATCGCCCAGCCGCGCTCGCTGGTGTTGTTGGGCGCTGGGAGCCAGGCTTGGGTGATCGAGACGTTCGCTGGCCTCGAGAGCGAGCGCTATCTCACCAACTCCGTCATCTCCATCGACCTGGGCGACAACGCCCAGCTCGAGTACACCCGCATCGAGCAGGAGAGCGGACGCTCCGTCCACGTCTCCAAGCTGCGCACCCGCCAGGGGCGCGACAGCCGCTTGGTGGCCCACAACATCGCGCTCGGCGGTGGACTGGTGCGCAACAATGTGCACTCCATCCTCGACGGCGAGGGCGCCGAGTGCACGCTCAACGGACTCTATACGCTCACCGGCACCCAGCACGTCGACAACAGCACCGTGCTCGACCACGCCAAGCCGCTGGGCACCAGCCGGGAGTACTACAAAGGCGTGCTGGACGGCAAGTCCGTGGGCGTGTTCAATGGCCGCATCATCGTCCGCCCCGACGCTCAGCACACCGACGCCATCCAGAGCAACAAGAACCTGCTGTTGTCGGATTCGGCGGCCACGCTCAGCTCCCAGCCCCAGCTTGAGATCTATGCCGACGACGTGCGCTGCACCCACGGCGCCACCGTCGGCCAGTTGGATCAGGAAGCGCTGTTTTATCTGCGCTCCCGCGGCTTGGGCCTGGAGCAGAGCCGCAAGCTGCTGGTCTATGCCTTCGCCGCCGATGTGCTGGGCCGGGTGCGGACACCCGGGTTGCGCGAAAAACTGGAAGCCCTGTTGTGGGCGCGGTGGGCGGTGTAAAGAAAATGGCTGCCTCTCCCGATGTCACCGCCGTTTACGATGTCGAGCGCATCCGCGCCGATTTCCCCCTGCTGCGCCATGCGGGGCGCGGCTTTGCCTACCTCGACAACGCCGCCACCACGCAAAAGCCGCAGGCGGTGCTCGATGCCCTCACCGGCTTCTACACCCGCGATTGCGCCAACATCCACCGCTCCGTCCATAAGCTGGGCCAGCGCGCCACCGACGCCTACGAAGCGGCACGGGAGACCGTGCGCCGTTTCCTCAACGCCGAGAGCGAACGCGAGATCGTGTTTGTCCGCGGCGCCACCGAGGGCATCAACCTGGTGGCCCAATGCTTCAGCCGCAGCCAGTTGCGCGCCGGCGACGAGGTCCTCGTCACCGGCCTGGAACACCACTCCAACATCGTCCCCTGGCAACTCGCCTGCGAGGCCACCGGCGCGCGCTTGCGCGTCGCCCCCATCAATGACCGCGGCGAGGTCGATCCGGAGGCGTTTGCGCAGGCGCTCGGGCCGCGCACCCGCATCGCCGCCTTTGCCCACATCTCCAACGCGCTCGGCACCGTGAACCCGGTCGCCGAAATGACCGCCTTGGCCCATGCTGCCGGCGCGGCCGTGTTGATTGACGGCGCCCAGTCCGCGCCCCATACCCCGGTCGATGTCCGCGCCCTCGATTGCGACTTCTACGTCTTCTCCGGACACAAGGTCTACGGACCCACCGGAATCGGCGCGCTCTACGGCAAGGCGGCGTGGCTGGAGAAGCTGCCGCCGTGGCAGGGCGGCGGTGACATGATCAGCTCGGTGACGTTCGAGAAAACCACGTACAACCAGCTTCCCTACAAGTTCGAGGCGGGCACGCCCAACATCGCCGATGCCATCGCCCTCGGCGCCGCCCTCGATTACGTCGAAGGCCTGGGCCGGGACCGCATCGCCGCCCACGAACAGGACCTGCTCGCCTACGCCACCGGCCAACTGCAAGCCATCGACGGCCTCCGCCTGATTGGCACCGCGCGCGCCAAGGCGGGCGTGCTCTCGTTCGTGATGCCCGGCGTGCACCCGCATGATGTCGGGACGGTGTTGGATGAAGCCGGTGTCGCCGTCCGCGCGGGCCATCACTGCGCTCAGCCGGTGATGGATCGGTTCGGAATTCCCGCCACCACCCGCGCTTCGCTGGGCCTCTACAACACGCGCGCCGATATCGATCTATTGATCAAAGGTCTGCGCCAAGTGAAGGAGATCTTCGGCTAATGTCCCAGCTCGGCGATCTGTATCAGGAACTGATCATCGACCACAGCAAACGGCCGCGCAACTTCGGTCCGCTGCCGGAGGCGAACCGCAAGGCCGAGGGCTTCAACCGCCTGTGCGGCGACCGGGTGACGGTGATGGTCGAACTGGAGGGCGAGCGCGTGCGGCAGGTGCGGTTCCAGGGCAGCGGCTGCGCCATTTCCACCGCCTCGGCTTCGCTGCTGACCGAGGTGGTGAAAGGCAAAACCCGGGCCGAAGCCGAGGCCCTGTTCGAGCGTTTC
>JANWJU010000077.1 GCA_025451775.1 Terriglobales bacterium | reverse complement strand
GCCCGCCCGCTTTTGCTCGCGGCCGGACGGGGTCCCCAGCGCCCCATCCCGCCGCTGCGCGTTAATCGCCCTCCCTCCCTCCGGCAAACACGCCTCTCGACCCGGGCATCGAAGCGGGCGGGAGGGAAATCATGAGAGCCATTCGCATCCACGCCTACGGCGGGGCCGACCAACTCCATCTTGAAGAATCCACGCCTCCCCGGCCCGCCGCCGGGGAGGCGTTGGTTCGTGTCCGCTACGCCGGCGTCAACCCGGTGGATTGGAAGATCCGCGCCGGCTACTTGCAATCCCGCCAGCCGGCCGTGTTTCCACTCACGCTGGGCCAGGATTTCTCCGGCGATGTGGTGGAGTCTAAACTCGAGAGCGGCCTCTTGCCGCCCGGGACGCGCGTGTTTGGTTTCGCCAACGGCGCCTATTCTGAGCTGGTGACGGCCGCGGCCGGCCAGATGGCCGCCATGCCCGAGGAACTGAGCTATGAAACGGCGGCAGCGTTGCCCACGCCGGCCGTCACCGCCTACCAGATGATTGGCCGGGCGGCGCAGCTTACCAGCGGCCAGTCGATCCTGATCCACGGCGGCGCTGGGGCGGTGGGCTCGATCGCCGTCCAACTTGCGCAGCGGTTGGGCGCGCATGTGGCCGCTACCGCCGACAACGACGTTGACGTCCGCTACCTGCGCGAACTCGGCGTGGCCCCGGCCATCAACTCCCAAACCGAGAGGTTCGAGGATCGCCTCCGCTCACTGGACGCGGTCATCGACTTGGTTGGGGGCGAGATCCAGAAACGCTCCCTGGCGGTCCTCAAACCGGGCGGCGTGTTGGTCAGCTCCCTCGGCGTGGACGCCGCGGTCGCGGGCGAAGCGGGCGCGCGCCGCATCCGTGCCGTAGCTTTTGGCATGGTGCGTAGCGGCGCCGACCTGGCGGAGTTGGCCCAGATCGCCGCCCAAGGCGGGTTGCGCCTCCGCATCGCCAAGGTGCTGCCGTTCGAGCGGGCGCGCGAGGCACAGGAACTCAGCGAACGGAGCGCGGCCCACGGCAAGGTGATGCTGCGCGTGGCGTAACGGCGCCCGAGCCGCCCCCGGCAACCTACGCGAGCGCGATGAGATCGATCTCGACGCGGCCGCCGCGCGGCAGGCGGCTGACTTCGACGGTCGAGCGGGCCGGCGGGTTCTGGGGGAAGAAGCGCGCATAGACCGCGTTCATGGCGGCGAAATCGTCGAGGTTGGCAAGATAGACGGTAGCTTTCACCGCCGCCGCCAGTCCGCTGCCGGCGGCGGCGAGCACCTCTTGCAAATTCTGCAATACGCGTTCGGTTTGCGCGGCGGCATCGCCCTCGATCATGGCGCCGCTCTGGGGATCGAGCGCGATCTGGCCGGAGAGGAACAACATTCCGCCGGCGCGCACGGCCTGAACATAGGGACCGATGGCGGCGGGGGCGCCGGCGGTGGCAATACTTTCGCGGGAAGGCATGGCCTAGGGTATCAAAACTGGCGCGGGCCCCCGGCTGCCGCCGCCCGCTTATGCTCGCGCCGAGGCGGGCTGAACCGCCCGCCCCGCCGCTGCGCTGCCGCTCTGCCCCAGTCCCCTCTCGCCGGTCCGCCAGCCGTCTACCGCCATCAAACGCGTTCGACCGAGTTCACGCCGGTGATGCGCTTGAGATCCTGCAGAATCTTCTCCAGCCCGTGCGCGTCAGTGACATCGACCTGGAGATCGATCACGGCCTGGCCGTCGGCGGTGCGGGCGTCGATGTTGCGGATGTTGGCGGAGCGCTCGGAGATGACAGCGGTGATGGTGCTGAGCATCCCGGCGCTGTCGTCGGCGCGGATGAGCAGCTTCACCGGGCTGGGCTCGGTCGCCGTGGGCGCCCAGGCCACATCAATGCGGCGGTCGGTCTCATAGAGCAGGTTGCGCACGTTGGGACAGCTCTCGGCATGCACCGCGACGCCCTTGCCGCGCGTGATATAACCCACGATGGGCTCGCCATGCACGGGGCTGCAACAGCCGGCCCGGTAGACAAGCAGATCGCTGAAGCCGCGCACCAGGATGGGACTCAGTGCCTTGGGCTTTGCCGCGCGCGCCGACGGTGGCGGCGACGGCGATCCCGGCCCCTGAAACAGCCGCTGCTGTTCCGGGGTGCGCGCATCCTCAGGCACAAGTTTGACCAGGACTTGGCGGGCCGAGATCTTGCCGTATCCGATGCTGGCGTAGATATCCTCCACCTTGGGGCAGCCCAACTCCCGCCCGGCATGCTCCAACTCGGCTTCCTGGATGCGTTTCAGCGGCACGGCAAAGCGGCGCGCGCCCCGCTCCAGGGCGCGCCGGCCGATCTCGGTGGCCCGTTCCCGCTCGTGGACGTTCAACCAGTGCCGAATCTTTTGCCGTGCCCGCGAGGTCTTGACGAACGACAGCCAGTCGCGGTTGGGCGTGTGGCCGGTCTGGGCCACGATCTCGACGATATCGCCGGTCTGGATGTGATAGCGCAACGGCACCATGCGGCCGTTGACGCGGGCGCCGGTGCAGCGGTGGCCGAGTTCGGTGTGGATGGCGTAGGCGAAATCGACGGGCGTGGCCTCCGGCCCCAGTGTCAGGATGCGGCCCTTGGGGGTGAAGGCGTAGATCTCCTCCGGCGCGAGGTCGACCTTCAACATGGCCAGGAACTCGCTGGGATCGGCGATCTCCCGCTGCCACTCCACCAAACGGCGCAGCCAGCGAATGCGTTCATCGTCGCTCGAGGATCCAAACGCCGCGCCGGGAGCGACGCCGTCTTTGTACTTCCAGTGGGCGGCGATGCCCTCCTCGGCCATGCGGTGCATCTCTTCGGTGCGGATCTGCACCTCGAAGGGCTGGCCGGTGGCGTCGATGACCGAGGTATGGAGACTGCGGTACATGTTCGGGCGCGGGGTAGCGATGAAATCCTTGATACGCCCCGGCACCGGCCGCCACAGGCTATGGATCACGCCCAGGATGGCGTAACAGTCCTTGACCGAATCGGTGATGATGCGCAGCGCCAACAGGTCATACACCTGGCCAACGTCGATGCGCTGCCGCTCGAGCTTCTGCCAGATGCTGTAGATACGCTTGATGCGGCCTTCGGCGCGGGCGGGAATGTCATGCTCGGAGAGCGCGCCCAGCACGCGCGCCTGCACCCCCGCCAGGAACTCCTCGCCGCCGGCGCGGCGGCTGTCGACGGCGGCTTGGATCTGGGCGTAGGCGCCCGGCTCGAGGTACCCGAAGGCCAGGTCTTCCAACTCGCCGCGCATCTTGCCCATGCCCAGCCGATGGGCGAGCGGGGCATAGATATCCATCGTCTCGCGCGCGATCGCCTGTTGCCGCTCGGGAGGCAGGTGCTGCAGCGTGCGCATGTTATGCAGCCGGTCGGCGAGCTTGATGAGGATGACGCGGATGTCGTCCACCATGGCCAGCAGCAGCTTGCGCATGCTCTCGGCCTGTTGGGAATCGTGGCGCACCTCGGCGGTGGCGCCAATCTCGTTGAGGCCGATCTCGTTGAGTTCGATGCGGTCGATCTTGGTCACCCCTTCGACCAAATGGGCGACCACCGCGCCAAACTCCTGCCGCACCTGCTCGGTGGTGGCGGGCGTATCCTCGACGGCGTCATGGAGCAGGCCGGCGGCGATGCAGACCGTGTCCATATCCATTTCGGCGAGCACCGAGGCCACCGCCAGCGGATGCGCGATAAAAGCCTCGCCCGAGCGCCGGCGCTGACGGGCGTGCAGCCGGGCTGCAAAACGGAAGGCGCGCTCCAGGATGGCGTGATCGTCGTTGGGGCGATGGGCGCGCACGCGTTCGGCCAGACGCGTGAAGGCGGCTTCATGGCGTGGCAAGGGCCCGGCCAAAGGCTCGGTCTCCGGCAGCGCCGGAGACGCAGGCAAGGGGCGCCGAATTGGAACTTTCACGGCCATTGGCCTTGCTTCCATTATTGCGCGTTAACGGGCGCGGACCCCGTCCCGCTTATGCTCGCCCCGGCATGGGGCCGCATCGCCCCAGGCCGGGGTGCGGGTCGCGGGGTCCGCGTCGCTTCGTTGCTGGGCGTGCGCTGGGCGCGGCGGGTACAATCAACCCATATGATCGAACACCCCCTCGATGGCCATCCCCCGCTCGCCTACCAGAACGAGGCCTTTCTCAACACCCCTAGCGCGCGCACGCTGCGCATGCTGGCCGAGTACCTCGAGCCGCAGAGCCGGTTGCGCCGCGAGAACATTCAAGACACCATCGTGTTCTTCGGCTCCGCCCGCATTCACAGCCCGGAAAGCATCGCCAGCGCTGCCAGTCCCGCCAAGGCGGTGGCCATGGCCCGCTACTACGAGGACGCGCGCGAACTCGCCCGCCAGCTCACCGCCTGGGCGCTCGCGCTACCGCGGCAGCGCCGCCGCTTCGTCATCACCTCCGGCGGCGGTCCCGGCATCATGGAAGCTGCCAACCGCGGCGCGCATGAGGCCGGCGGCAAAACCATGGGGTTGAATATCCGTTTGCCCTTCGAGCAGGCCCCCAACCCCTACGTCTCGCCCGAGTTGAACTTCGATTTCCACTATTTCTTCATGCGCAAGTTCTGGTTCGCCTACCTGGCCAAGGCGCTGGTCGCATTCCCCGGCGGCTTCGGCACGCTGGACGAAGTGATGGAGATCCTGACGCTGGCGCAGACGCAAAAGCTCAACAAAAAAATGGTGATCGTGCTCTATGGCCGCAGCTACTGGGAGCAGATCGTGAACTTCCCCGCCCTGGTGGACTGGGGCATGATCGCCCCCGGGGATTTGGACCTCTTCCAATTCGCCGATACCCCCGCCGACGCCTTCGCGCACTTGACCAGCGAACTGGACCGCCTCTACCTCAAACCCGCCGCCCCCTCCGAGGAGGAGACCCCCGCCATCGCCCAAACCCGCAACTAAGAGACGCCGGCCGGAGATCGTTTTCCGCGGCGTCAGCCCTGCTGCAGCGGTAGCTCCTGCTCGGATTGGGTCTGGAGGTCTTTGACGCGCACGGAGACCTTGCCGATGTTTTCGATCAGGTAGCGGTGGGCGATGGTCTCGCCCTGGCTGACGACGAAATTATCCTCGCCCATTTGCAGGAAGATGCGCTCGGGCGTGCCGCTGGCTTGGGCGAAGCCGTAGAACTTGAGCGGGATGGGGGGCGGCGGGGGCGGGCCGGGGGGCGGCAAGGACCGGGCAGCGGCCGCGGCCGCCTTCGCTGAAGCTACGGAGGCCACCGCCCGCTGGGCGGCCGGCAACGGTGCAGCGCCGAAATGGAATAGGTCGCGGCCGGTACCGGTGTACTCGATCGCGCGCAGGCGGGTAAGTTCGTCCAGATGGAGGGTGGGATCGCCCGGCACGGCGGGGGCGCTGGCGGGTGCGGCGGCGGGGACGGCGACGGCAGCCGCGGCGGGTGCGGGCGCAGCCGGCGAGGCCACCGGCGCCAAGGCGCGCCAGAGCATGACGGCGGCCACGGCCAGCAGCACCACCAGCGCGATCACCTCACCCTTTTTTTCCGAGCCTAATTTCATGCACGCCTCATGTGGTTTGCTCGTAGGCCTCGAGCTGAAGTTGCAGCGTTACTTGTCCGCCATTCTCGCCGGCGGCGCTGGTGGCGCTGGTTCCGCTAACACTGACCTGGTCAATGATGAAGAACATCGGCGAGCGCTCCAAGCCGTTGATGAAGCGCACCACCCCGGCGTAACCCCCGGCCACCTGGAGATTAATGGCGACGCGGCGCAAGCCCAGTTGGGCGTCTTTGTCGGGTTGAAACTGCGCTCCCGAGACCTGCACCTGGCTGGCGGTGGCGATGCGGCTGAACTCGGTCAGCAGCTTGGAGGAGGCCTCCGACTGGGGTGGAAAGCCGGTGGCGATCAAGGCTTGGACCTGGCGCTCGCTCGCCTGCAGTTGTTGGTTGAGGCGGTGGCGCTGTGCGGTCCGCGCGCGCAGGCTGATGAGCTCCGCCCGGGCGAAGTTCAACTGCTGCTGGTTGGCGGCGCGTGACGGCGCCTGGGGCGAGAGCAGCCAGCCGATCAGGACCAGATCCGCGACCAGGCAGACGAGGACGGCGAGTTTAAGCTGGCGGCGCAGGTTCATGGTTGGGCGCCCTGCCGCAGGCTGGCATCCTTGCGGCCTGCATCCTTGAGGCTGTCGTCCTTGAGCCCCTGATAGAGGGCGGAGACCTCGATTTGGAATCGCGGGGCGGCGTTGGCGGCCGCACGGACACCGGCGGCGGGCGCGCTGGCCTCGGTCTCGTGCTCCACCTGCGCGTCGGCGAAGCCATCGGCGTTTTCGAGCCTGGTCACAAATTCGATGGCGGGCGGCATCGTCTCGCTGGCGAAACGGATATCGACGGCGTTGGCGCCATTACGAATCAGGGGCCGCAGCGACACCATCTCGATGCCGGGAGGCGCAATCTGCTCGAGGCGCTCGAACAACTGCGTCCAGGACACCGCCTTGCGATCGATGAGGCGGTTGAAAAAGGCGGCGCGATCGAGCCCGATGCGGGCGCTGGAACTGGCGAGCGCCGCGCCCGCACGCCCCTGTTCCGCCGCCAAGGGCGCAATCTGCGCCCCGAGGGCGTCGGTTTGGGCCTGGATGGGGCGGCTGCCGCGCCATCCCACCAGGGCGATGATCCCCAGCAGCACCAGCAAGGCGCTCAGCACGGTGAGTGCGCCGCCCCAGACTATGCGTGCGCGGCGCAGGTTCTCGCCGGGTTGGCGCGCCAGGTTGAGAGTAATGCGGATCATGGCCTAGGCAAAGCGTCCCCGCAACGCTCCCGCCACCGCCAACTCCCCGGCCGCCGGCTGCACGCGCACTTGCGCCCAGGGAATCTCCTCCCGCAGCCGGGATTCGAGATCAGCGTTGGCGCCGGCCAGCAGCAGCGGCGCATCGTCGGCGCCGCCATGGTCGTGTCCGGCGCGGTCGCGGAAAAAGGCCACCGAGGGGAACACGTCCTCAAAACTGGCGGGCGCGCTCAACTCGATGGCACGAAAAAACTCAACTTTGCCGTGCAGACAAAAAGCGGTGGTGAGGCAAGCGCTCTCGGCGCGGATGAGCAGCGCCCCGTGATCGAGCACGGGCTGCGCCGCCAGACACGCCAAGCCCGAGGGGATGACGGTCACGGCGCGGGCGCCGGCGGCCTCCAGGCAGTTCTCATATTCGTTGACGCGGGCGCGGTCGGCCACCGTGACCAGCAGGCGCGTGGGCGACAGCACCTGGGACGAGATCACCGCTTGCTCGTCGGCAAAGGGCAAGCTCTTGCGCAGACGGAAGCGGGCCAATGCGTCAATCTCCTGGCGATGGGTGGGCAACACGTCAAAGTCCAGCACCGACATCCGCGCGGTCAAGTCCGGCAGCAACAAGGTCACGGCAGCGTCGGCGCCGCCCGCCGCCTCGAGTAAGGAGCGCAACTGGGCCGCCAACCCGGCTGGATCGGACAAATTCACGCGCACCGCCGAGGCCACCACGGCGCCGGCGGGTAACGCCCGGACCTGGATGGACCCGCCTTGCCGGCCGACGGCGAGGTGTCCGGCGGCGAACTCGACCGCCACCGCCGGCGTCGGCGGGGCGACAAAATCGTCAAACCGCGCCGACAGTCGCGACCAGAACGGCACCGTCACCGGCTTGACCGGCGCCGCCGCCGGCGCCGGAGTAGGAGCCGGCGCCAGATCCGGCGCCGCCACGGCGGTCTCGCTGGGTTTGCTCATGGCCATCATTGCCCCATCGTTGCCCGTTCCGTCCCTACCTCGCCATCTCGATGAAGGTCACCTTATTGATCTCCTTGAGCGTGGTCAGTCCGGCCGCCACGCGGTGCAGCGCGCTCTCGCGCAGGAAGATCATGCCTTCCTGCTTGGCCATGCGCCGGATCTCGGAGGAGGGACGCTTGCTCAAAATCATTTCCCGCACCGGGTCGGTCATCTCCAGCAGTTCGTGAATGGCAGTGCGGCCGCGGAAGCCCGTGCCGCCGCACTCCATACAGCCCCGGCCTTCGTAAAAGTCCCGCTCCAGCCACTCCCCGTTCAACCCTGAGGCTTCCAGCTCCTCGCGCGGATAGCGTACCGCGCGGCGGCAGTTGGGGCAGATCAAGCGGACCAACCTTTGCGCCAGGATACAGTTCAGCGACGATACGAAATTATACGGCTCGACCCCGATGTTGAGAAAACGCCCGATCACGTCCACCACGTTGTTGGCGTGCACGGTGGTGAACACCAAGTGGCCCGTGAGGGCGCTATTGATGGCGATTTGCGCCGTCTCGGCATCGCGGATCTCGCCCACCATGATCTTGTCGGGATCGTGGCGCAGAATGGAGCGCAAGCCGCGGGCGAAGGTCAATCCCTTTTTCTCGTTCACCGGAATCTGAGTGATGCCCTTGAGCTGGTACTCGACCGGGTCCTCAATGGTGATGATCTTGTCTTCGGAACTGCGAATTTCGTTCAGGGCAGCGTAGAGGGTGGTGGTCTTGCCGCTGCCGGTGGGTCCGGTGACCAGCACCATGCCGTAGGGCTCGCGAATATAACGGCGGAACTTGCCCAGATCGCGGGCCTCGAAGCCGACCACATCCAGGGTCAGGGTCTGGAATTTTTCACTCATCGCCTCCTTGTCCAGGACACGGAGCACGGCGTCCTCGCCGTGGATGCTGGGCATGATGGAGACGCGGAAATCGATGGCCCGCCCCTTGTAGCGCACGCGGAAGCGTCCGTCCTGGGGCACCCGCCGCTCGGCGATGTCGAGTTCGCTCATCACCTTGATGCGGCTCAGGATGGGGGAGTGGAACTCCTTGGCAATGGGCGCCAGCGCCGGGTGCAGCACGCCGTCGATGCGGTACTTGACGTTGACATCGGCGTCACCCGACTCGATATGGATGTCGCTGGCGCGCCGCTCCAGGGCGGTGAAGATGATGGTATCGACCAGCTTGATGATGGGGTTGATGTCGCCGGAAGTGGTCAGGCGCTCGATGGAGATGGTCTCGTCGCCGTTATCCTCGGCGTTGAGCACGTCCAGCGTGAACCCTTCGGTGGCCTGCTCGAGCACGCGCTGGGACTGCTCGTTTTTCTTGAGGATGGCCTCGATCTGGCTGGGGGTGGCCACCCGCATGAGCACGCGCCGGCCGAGCAGCAGCCCGATCTCGTCCACCAGCATGAGCTGGCTGGGATCGGCGATGGCGATGGTGAGGGTGCGGTCGTCGCTCTCCAGCGGGACGAACTGATAGCGGAACATGAGCTCGACCGGCACGGTGCGAAACAGATCCGGCGCCACCGGATAGGATTGCAAGTCCACCAGGGCGCAATGGTAGCGGCGGGCGAGGTCCTCGGCGCGGGCCATTTCCGCGGCGGCGGCGGCGGCTTGGGCGATGTCGCCCGCGCCCGGCGCGGCCGGAGACTGCGCCGTGGAGGGCGATGGATTGGAGCTGGTACTCATGCGTTCCCTAGGATTGAATGCGCGCTCCCAGCGAGAAGATCGGCAGATACAGCGAGATCAGAATCAGCGCCACCACCGTGCCCACCACGATCAGGATGACGGGTTCGATCAGCGCCAGCAAGGCGGTCATGGCGTTGGCCAGGTCTTCGTCGAAGAACTCCGCCACCGAGGCCAGCATCTGCGGCAGCGCGCCGGTGCCCTCGCCCACCTCAATCATCTCCACCGCCAGCCGCGGCACCACGTGGTGGCGCCCCAGCCCGGCCGACACCGCCTCGCCCTCGCGCACGCCTTGCACTGTCCGCTTCAGCCCCTGGCGCAGCCGCGGACTGCGCAGCGCCGCGGCCGCCGTCTCCAGCCCCTGCACCAGCGGCAGGCCGCCCTGCAGCAGCGTCGCGAGCGTACGGCAGAGCATCGCCACCTGGTACTTCCAGTACAGATCGCCAAGCAGCGGCAGCTTCAACACCATCCCGTCGATGACCTGCGCCACCCGCTCCCGCCGCCCGAAGTACATGAGCGCCAGCACCGCCGCCACCACCGCGCCCAGGAGGTAGAAAAACTCGCCGCGGATGAACACCCCAATGTTCAGCACCGCCAGCGTTATACCGGGCAGTGTGGCATCCAGCGAGCTATAAAGGGCGGCGAACTGCGGCACCACGTAGGTCACCAAGAACGTCAACACCACCACCACCAGTGACATCAGCACCGTGGGGTAGATCAGCGAACTCGTGATCTTGCGGCGCAACCCCAGCGCCATGCGCTGGTATTGCAAATAGCGCGCGAGCACCTCTTCCAGGTTGCCGCTCTTCTCCCCAGCCATCAGCGTCGTGGTGTAGATCTCCGGCACGGATGGCTCCTGGGCAAACGCTCCCGACAGCAGGTCGCCCGCCTGCACCCGCGCCCGCACGCGGCGCAACAGGGCTTCCAAGCGTTCGTCCCGGGCGCGCGTCTCCAGCAACTCCAGCGCCCGCGGGATCGGCAGCCCCGCCTTGATCAACGTCAGCAGTTGCTGGTTGAAGACCAGAAACTTATCGATCGCGACTCGGCCACGGCGCCGTTCCCCGCCCCAGCCGCGCTGTATCCGCACCGAATGGATCAGGTATCCCTGGGAGAGGAAGCGCTCGCGCACGTCCCGCTCGGTGTCGGCGTGCTCGACCTGCCGCAGGCGCTGGCCGCGGTCGTTGAATCCGGTAATGACGAACGTCGGCATCGGTCCTTAAGGGGGGCGGGAGCGATGGGAAGGTGGCGGAGCCACGCCCTGAGTTGCACAATTGTAGCATTTAGGCGGCCATGCCGCCCCGTGCGGTCACAACAGCGGCGGCGGGCACCACACGTACCCCGTTCGGCGGTGTGAAATCAAACAGGTCCTTGTTCAGATGTACGTTGGGCCGGATGTTCTGGAGCCGGATATCGTTCTGGGAACCGTCCACGCCGGTAATCAGCAGCCGGTCGATCTCGTAAACGGGCGTCACCTCGATCCACACCTCGCGCCAGCTCCCGGCCTCGTCCGGATGCGGGTAGCCGTGAATGACGACGTCGCCCGTCTTCCAGGGCGTCAGGCCGCTGTAGCTGAGCCGGTCCAACTCCTTGTTGAGATCGGTGTGGCCCAGCAGGAAACGTAACGGCGTGCGCAGATCGGTGGCGTTCTTCAACTCGGTAACCGTGGCTTCGTTGTCGCCGGCGGTGTACTGCCAGATATGGTTGCCGTTCACCACAAATTGCTTGCCCACGGGCCGGGTATAGTTCCAGCGCATGCGGCCGGGCTTTTGCAGATACAGCGTGCCGCTCTCGGTACGGGTGGCGAGGCCGGAGGTGTAGATCTGTGTAAAATCCGCCTGCCAGCTGTGCATCGAGTT
>JANWJU010000076.1 GCA_025451775.1 Terriglobales bacterium | reverse complement strand
TGGTGACAGCCGGCGAGTCCGAGGCCGGCGGCGAGCAGGAAGACGCAGCTCAGCTTGTGCATGCCGGCAAACGTAGCATAGTTTGGCGCGGGGACCTCGGCGGCTGCGCCGCCGCCCCGCTTTCTCCGAACTTCCAGTGTGCCGGGCTGGGGGCCCTGTGCCCCAGAGCATTGATTGGCGCGGGGGCCTCGGCGGCTACGCCGCCACCCCGCTTATCCCACACTTCCAGTGTTGCCGGGCTGGGTGCCCCTGAGCCCCAGCCCGGCGCAACCCGGGGGGTGAGGCGGAGCTTCGCGCGGAGTTCCGCGCCGAGTTGGGCCGCGGGCGCGGCTCCCGGGTCAGGTCTCGGCCAAGGTGGCGGCGGTGAACAGCAGCAGGAGGATCCAGAGCAGATCGGCGGTGGCCAGGTGCAGCATCTGCATGGGGATGGGCGCCAGCAGTATGACATCGAGCGCGCCGCCCGCCCATTGCAGCACGACTGCCGCCGCCAAGGCGTAGGCCAGGCCTCGAGTGAGGCGCAGCCGCGGCCGCGGCAGGCCATCGAAGGTCAGCCACAACAGATACAGGCCTGCCGCAATCGCCACGGCGGGATGGATGACGCGCAGGCGCTCGAGCAGCGCGGTCGAGCCGGAAAAATCCTGACGCAGGGCGAGCGACAGCGACTGCGCCGGGAACAGTGTGTCGGCGAGCGCCGCCACCGCGCCACAGATGCCGGTGACCAACACCGCCAGCAGTGCGAAATTGAGCTTCCAGCCGGGAGCGCGGCGGGGGGCGGCGACACCCGATGCCCAGGCGGCGGTGAGTGCCAGCGCGGCCAGCAGGCAGAGGGTATTGGCGAGGTGGGTGGCGTCGGCGGCGATGCGGGCGGGCGAGGTGTTTTGCCCCACCCACTGGAACAACACCAGTGCCGCGCCCAGCAGGGCTTCGGTAACGATAAAGAAAACCGCCGCTGCCGCGCCCCGCCGCACCACGTGGCGCTTGGGGTACAGCCACAGCGCTCCGGCCAGCAGGCCGAAGACCAGCACCGCATCCACGCCGCTGGAGGCGCGGTGCAGGAACTCGATCAGCATCTTGATCTGCGGATGCGCGGGCAGGAACTGGCCGTCACACAAGGGCCAATGGTCGCCGCAGCCATTGCCCGCTCCGGCGGCGCGGACGTAGGCGCCCCAGAGAATGACGGCGACGTTGTAGGCCAGCACCACCCAGGCGAAGGCCGCAAAACGGCGGTGGCGTAGCCCAGACTGGGTTGCGGGGCGCGAAGGAGGGGATGAAACTACGGGCGGCAACCTCCTATTATGCTGGAAGTGGCACGGCCACTTTTTGCTTGGGCCGCCCTCCCGCTGGTCGGGCTGTGGATGGCAGCTCCAAATTGCTGCGTCCAGCCGCGAGCTGACGCATCCCATAGGCTGCGGGAGATCACACTATGTTTGATCAATTGCCCGAGAGTTCGCCGCAACCCTGGTCGCGGCGCGCCTTTTTGCTGGGCGTGGCTACGGTGGCGGCGGGCGGCGTCGTGGTGGCCGAAACCGGCATGCTGGGCGGGCTGGCGCGGCTCACCGGCGCGGCGATCGTAACCAAGCCGGGGACGGTATCGCTGGTGGAGTTTGACGACAACGGGCGCCGGCTGGGCACGGTGAAGATGGAGAAGGTGGTCAAGACGGTGGAGGAGTGGCGCCGGCTGCTGCCGCCGCCGGCGTTCGCGGTGCTGCGTCAGGCGGCCACCGAGACGCCGTTCAGCGGGCCACTGAACAGCGTGTTCAAGCCCGGCCTCTACCGCTGCCGCGCTTGCGGTACGGCGGTGTTCAGTTCACAGACCAAGTACGACTCGCGCGACGGCTGGCCGGCCTTCTGGTCGCCGCTTGCGCCGCAGAACCTGGAGCTGCGCGAGGACTTGAGCCTGGCCATGGTGCGCACCGAAGTCCGCTGCCGGCGCTGTGACAGCCACCTCGGCCATCGCTTCGACGACGGCCCCGCCCCCACCGGCCAGCGCTACTGCATCAACTCCGCCGCGCTCGACTTCCGTCCGCAGGCGGTTTAGTGTGACCGGCACCGAAGCTTTTGGGGAAGGCCCCCTGGCCCCGTACTCGTATCAGTAATCGCAGAGCAGCCTCGACCGTGGCTCGTGTGGACCTGGTTCCCGCCGCGCGCATCGCCGCTGGGCAGCGATGGTAGTCTGATGCTGCGTTCAGGAGGTCCACCGTGTCCATGTATCGGCGTCTTTCGGTTCTGGCTTCTCTGCTTTTCGTCAGCTTCGGCCTGCTTGCAGCAGCGCAGCAGATCCCAGTCAACTTGTTGAGCGGCTCGATCGGGATGCGTTGGCGCGAGCTGGGGCCGCTGCGGGGCGGGCGCTCGGTGGCCAACGCGGGGGTGGCCGGGCAGCCGGAGGTGTTCTATTTCGGCGGGGTGGACGGCGGCGTGTTTAAGACCGAGAACGCCGGCCGCACCTGGGCGCAGTTGTTTGACGGCCAGCCGGTGCAGTCGGTGGGCGCCATCGCGGTGGCGGCGTCGGACCCGAACGTCATTTACGTCGGCACGGGCGAGCCGGATATCCGCTCGCAGAACTCGTTCGGCGACGGCGTGTACAAGTCCAGCGACGGCGGCAAGACGTGGACACATATTGGTCTCGCCAATACCCGGCGGATTGGGCGGATCATGATTGACCCGCGCGACTCGAACCGCGTCTATGTGGCGGCGCTGGGCAGCGCCTATCAGGCCAACCCCGACCGCGGTGTCTACCGCACAACCGATGGCGGGCAGACATGGCGGAAGATTCTGTACCACGGCCCGGATGTGGGCGCGATCAACCTGGCGCTCGATCCCAATCATCCCGACACGCTTTATGCCTCGCTGTGGGCGACGCGGCGTCCGCCGTGGGTGGTGTACGCACCATCAAACATGCCGGGCAGCGGGCTCTTCAAATCCACGGATGGCGGCGACACCTGGACGCAGTTGAAGAACGGCCTGCCGGGCGATGACCAGGTGGGCCGCATCGGGGTGGCGGTGGCGCCCAGCGACAGCAACCGGCTGTGGGCGGTGGTGGACGACCTGAGCGACAAGGGCGCGCACGGCGGCGTATATATCTCCGACGATGCCGGCGCGAGCTGGCGGCAGGTGAGCAACCAGAACCGGTTGTGGCATCGCGGCTGGTACTTCGAGGAGGTCGCAGTGGACCCCAACGATTCGCACCAGGCCTATGTGATGAACACCTCGACCTATCGCACTACCGACGACGGCCAGAGCTGGACGCCGATCAAGGGCGCGCCGGGCGGCGACGACTACCATCAGCTCTGGATCAACCCGAAGATGGGCGACCACATGGTGCTGTCATCCGACCAGGGGACGGTGGTGAGCGTGGACGGCGGGAAGACGTGGAGCAGTTGGTACAACCAGGACACGGCGCAGATGTACCATGTCTCGGCGAGCAGCGGTTTTCCTTGGTGGGTGTATGGGCCGCAGCAGGACTCGGGCGCGGCGGGGGTGAGCACCTGGGGAAATGAAGGTCTGCTTTCGTTCCGCAACTGGATACCGCTGTGCGCGGGCGGCGAGAGCGACATCGTGGTGCCCGATCCGGATGATCCCGAGTATCTGTATGGCGGCGCGGGCGAGCGGTGCAATCAGCGGCTGAATGTGGCGGATTCGCTGGGATCCATCCCACAGGCGGCGAAGAGCGAGCCAGTGTACCGCAAGACCTGGACGCTGCCGCTGTTGTTTTCCACCGCCGACAAGGCGCTGTACTACGCCAACCAGTACGTTTTCCGCACCCGCGACAAGGGGCGCACCTGGGCGAAGATCAGCCCCGACCTGACGCGCGAGGACCCGGGCATTCCCGCCAACCTCGATGCGGTCACCGCGCAGGACAACGATGCCCGCGGCGTGACCACGCGCAAAGGCGTGGTCTACGCGCTGGGGCCGTCGCCCTTGCAGCCCGACACGCTGTGGGCGGGCACCGACGACGGCTACATTCAGCTCACCAGAGACGGCGGCAAGACGTGGCAGAACGTCACCCCGGCGGCGATGACCGCCTGGAGCAAAGTGACCGGCATCGAGGCTTCGCACTTCAACCCGCAGGAGGCGTTCGCCGCGGTCGAGCGGCACCGGCTGGGCGACCTGAAGCCTTATATTTACCGCACTGAAGACGGCGGCAAGACCTGGAAGAACGTGGTCAACGGCATCGCTGGCAACAGCTATTTGCAGGCGGTGCGGGAAGACCCGGTGCGGCGCGGCTTGCTTTATGCCGCCACCGAGTTCGGCGTCTATGTGTCGTTCAACAACGGCGATGAGTGGCAGCCGCTGCAGTTCAACCTGCCGCACACCTCGGCGCGCGACCTGGTGGTGCATGGCGACGCGCTGGTGGTGGCCACCTATGGGCGCGGCGACTGGATTCTGGATGATGTTTCGCCGCTGCGCCAGCTCACGCCCGCCATCGCCGCCGAGGCGGCGCACCTGTACCAGCCGGGCGTAACACTGGCCATCCGCCAGGGCAGCATGAACGGCACGCCGCTGCCGCCGGAGGAGCCGCAACTGGAGAACCCACCGGCCGGCGCAATTATTTACTATTCGCTGGCTGAGGCGGCGCGGCAGCCGGTGGAACTACAGGTGCTCGACAGCGCCGGCAAGGTGCTGGCCACCTTTCATAGCAACGATCCCATGCCGCAGGTGGATGTCGAGAAGCTCGAGATTCCCGCCTACTGGCTGCAACCGCCGCTGCGGCTGGGCACGGCGGCGGGGATGCACCGCTTCGTTTGGGACCTGCGACCGCAGCCGCCGCCCGGCAGCGCTGGGGCAGGCGATGACTTCGGCGGGCTGGCGGCGTTCTTCGGCAGCTTTTTCGGCCCGCCGCTGGTGGCGCCGGGGGATTACACGCTGAAGGTGACGGTGGATGGGAAGAGCTACACGCAGACGTTGAGGGTGAAGGCGGACCCACGAGGTAGTAATTAGGGATTAGGAATTAGGGGGTGGGGACGCCGTCGAGTCAGTGCCTCGTGGTGGACAACGCATGGAGCTGTGTACAGCATTAGCTGTTGTCCATATATAGTGGACAAGCTATAAGATTGGACATGGCTGATTGGCACGGGCGTGGTAAGCGGTACGAGAGCCAGCTCCGGAGCGAGCTACCGGATTGGATTGAACTGGGTTTCGTCGAGGGTGAGCACTTCTCACTACCCGGTGAGCCCGTTTCCCTCGCCTGGTCGGGGAAACTGAAGCTGAAAACTGGGGCGCGCCCGCCGTACGAATTCAGATTCGAAATGTGGAACGACTATCTCGGCAAGGCGACGGTCGCACAACAAATTGAGAGGGTGCAGCGGGGCCGGGAGGGTTGCCTAATGCCGGAGCTGCTCATCTTCGCTCGATACCT
>JANWJU010000075.1 GCA_025451775.1 Terriglobales bacterium | reverse complement strand
GTTCAGCTTCGGGTCGGTGCTCTACGAGATGGCCAGCGGCCGGCCGGCGTTTCCCGCCGCCAGCGCCGCCGAGGTTACGGCAGCCATATTAAAGGAGCAGCCGCCGCGCATCAGCAGCGTGCGCCCCGACACGCCCCCCATGCTGGAGCAGGTGACCAGCCGCTGCCTGGAAAAGGACCCCGGATTACGTTACCAATCGGCGGCGGATCTGCGCTCGGAACTAAAGCGGCTGAAGCGGGAGAGCAGCTCGGCGGCTTCGGTGGCGGCCGTGGTGCCGGTGGCTGCGAAGCAGCGGGGATGGCTGTGGCCGGCCGCGGCAGTGGCGATCGTCGTGCTGGCCGGTCTGGGCTACTGGCGCTGGCACAGCACCGCGGCAGCGCCCACGGCCATGCCCGCGCTGGCGCTGCGGCAACTAACTTTCACCGGCCTGGTGCAGGACGCGGCGATTTCGCCCGACGGCAAGTTCCTGGCTTACGTGAATGCCGGGGCCAAGGGGGCGTCGTTGCATCTGCTGTCGGTGATTAACGGCAGCGATACGGAGATACGTCCGGCGGCGGCGGGCTGCTGTTCCTCCCCGGTATTCACGCCCGATGGCAGCTCCATCTATTTTCTGGAGAACCGGGCACTCGAGGCCATGCCGGTACTGGGCGGCGCCGCCCGCACGATTGCCACCGACCTGTGCAGCTCGGCCGGCTTTTCGCCCGATGGCAGCCAGATCGCCTACCTCGCCCGCACCACGCCCGGAGACATGCTGGTGACGGCCAGGGCCGACGGCAGCGGCGCGCACCCTTTAAGCACCCCCGCGCCCAATGGTTATGCCGCCAACAATTGCTGGGGTGCCGGCAATGCGCCGGCGGCGCCCGCCTGGTCACCCGACGGCAGCTGGATTGCCGTGGTGCAATTTGGACCGAACGATCCGGGCAGCCTGATGCTGGTCAACTCCCACGACGGCCAGGCCAGCCGCCTCGGCCCACAATTGACGCCCGCGCCCTCGTCGCTGGCCTGGCTTCCCGACAGCAGCGGGGTTTTGTTCACCGCCGCCTTGCCGCCGGAGGCGACACCGCAGGTATACGAAATGACCCGGCCCAAAGGCAACTTGGTCGCGCTCACCCATGATGTACAGGGTTACCAGCGGGTGAGTGTGGCCACGCAGGCGGGCGGTGCGGTCGCGATGATCCACCTGAATCCACAGTACTCGGTGTGGATGCAGGCCAAACCCGGCGGCCCCTTCCAACAGCTTCCCGGCGGCGGCAGCAGCGAGGATGGCGGCTTTGGCCTGACTTGGACAGCACAGGGTGAAATTTTGAGCGTGCGCGCGCCCGGGAACCGGCCGCAGTTCTGGCTGGAAGGTGGCAACGCGCCTGCGCGTCAGTTGGTGGTGGCGAACCTGCCGCCCATTGTCTATAGCCCGCTGGCCGCGGCCAACGGACAGATAGTTTTTGGCGACGGCAACGACACGCTCTACCGCATGAACGCCGACGGCAGCGGGTTCACCAAGCTGATGCCCGACACCAATGCCGTAATACCCGCGCTGGTGCAAAACGGCACTGCGGTGGCGTTTATCCTCGAGAGCCCGAAGAATGCCAGGACTTACTCCCAGACGCTGGCGGTGGTGCCGCTGGCCGGCGGCGAACCGCGGCAAATTTCCACCACCCAGGTCTATACCGATTTCGTGCTGGGCATGCCGGGCGGCGAAAGCGTGTTGGGCTATGCCGACATCGGCGCCGATCACAGCGTGGGCACGGTGGCGGAGTTTTCGCTAAAGGGCGGCGCTCCCAAAATTTACCATCCCCGGCCCTATCGCTCCATTCCCGCCGTCACCAACGCCAGCGGCCCGTTCGTGCTCACTCCCGACGCCAAGCTGCTCACCACCGTCGGCACCAACGGCGGGGTCAGCAACATCTGGGCCATGCCCATGGATGGGGCGGCGTTCTACCCCATGACCCATTTCACCGACATGGTGATCGCCAGCTATGCCTTCGCGCCCGACGGGCGGCTGGCCATCAGCCGCGGCAGCGACAACAGCGACGTGGTCATCGCCACCGGCATGGCCGGCACCGGGAAAAACAAACCATGAAACAGGTGGGAGCGTTTGAAATCCTGGAGCCACTCGGCGCCGGCGGCATGGGCGAGGTGTTCAAGGCGCGCGACACGCGTCTGAACCGCTTCGTAGCCATCAAATTCCTGCCCGAGGCGGCCAGCGACCTGGCCCGTGAGCGCTTTCAGCGCGAGGCACAGGCGATCGCCGCCCTCAACCATCCCAACATCTGCACCCTGTATGAAGCCGGCGCGCAGGACGGCCAGCCCTATCTGGTGATGGAGCTGCTCGAGGGCGAAACCCTGTTCCACCGCTTGCAGCGCGGCGCGGTGCCCATGCCGCAGTTGGCGCAGTGGGGCGCCGAGATCGCCGATGCCCTGCAGACGGCGCACGCCAAAGGCATCCTCCACCGCGACCTCAAGCCCGCCAACGTCTTCATCACCCAGCGCGGCACGGTGAAAGTGCTCGACTTCGGCCTGGCGCAGTTCGCCCAGGAAGCCGCCGTAGCCGGCGCCGACACCCTGACCTCGCCCGGCGCCGCGCCGCTGACCCAGGCAGGGACGACGCTGGGGACCTGGGCCTACATGTCGCCCGAGCAGGCGCGCGGCGAAGCCACCGACGCGCGCAGCGACATCTTCAGTTGCGGCGTGGTGCTGTACGAAATGGCGGGCGGGCAGGCGCCGTTCCGCGGGCGGACTTCGGCCGATCTCACCGCCGCCATCCTCATGCTGGCGCCGCCGCCGCCCAGCTCGCTGCAGCCGGCGGTGCCGGCCCGGCTGGACGACGTCATCGCGCAGTGTCGGGAGAAGGACCCCGACCTGCGCTTTCAATCGGCCGCGGATCTGCGCGTCGGCCTCAAGCGGCTGCAAGCGCCGGGCTCGACCGCCGGCCCATCTTCCTCGGTGGCGGCCGTCGCCGTGCCTGCCCCGGTGGCGAAGCGAAGCGTGCCGGGCTGGTTCTGGCCCGCGGCCCTGGTGGCGGGGCTGATCGCCGCCGGCGTCTTCTGGAATGCGAAGCGCCCGCCCGCTCCCCCTCCCGCCTTGCAATTCCAGCAACTCACCTTCAGCGGCCATGTCCGCGACGCCGTCATCTCCCCTGACGGCAAATTCCTGGCCCACGTGGATTCCACCCCGGCGGGCACCTCGCTGCACCTGCTCTCGATCTCCAGCAACAGCGATGTGCAGATTGTGCCGCCGGGAGATCGCTGCTGCCAATCTCCCTCGTTTTCCCCCGATGGCGGCATGGTGTACTACCTGCAGGCTTCCCAGTTGAAGGCGGTGCCGGTGCTGGGCGGCGCGACACGCACCATCAGCACTTCGGCGTGCAGCGGGGCGGGCTTTTCCCCCGACGGCAGGCAGATCGCCTATGCCTCGGACATCGGCACGCTGATGCTGGCGCGGCCGGATGGCTCGCAGGCGCGCACGCTGGCCACCGAGCGGGGCGGTGGTTTTGTCTCCGCCTGCTGGAACAATGGTCCGGGTCTGCCCTACCACGCCCCCACCTGGTCGCCCGACGGCGGCAGGATTGCCATGCTGCTGGGCCCGGCGGCGGGCGACATGTACGTGCAGACGATCAAGGTGAGTGACGGCAGCATCCGCAATCTCGGCCCGGGATTGCAGTCCCCGGATGGCGACCTGAACTGGCTGCCGGACGGCAGCGGGCTGGTGTTCACCGCCAACCGGCCGGAGTTGGATCCGCCGCAAGTGTGGGAGATGAGCTATCCCGGAGGCCAACTGACACGACTGACCAATGACTTGCAGGGTTACATGGGCGCCAGCCTGGCAGCCGGCGGTGCGCTGACGCTGGTGCATGCCACGCCGCAAGCGACGCTCTGGGCGCAGGCACGGGCGGGGGGTGAGTTCCAGGCCTTACCCGGCGGCGGGCCCAATCTCGACGGCCAGCATGGCGTCACCTGGACGCCGGCGGACGGGTTGTTGACGGTGCGGGTTTTCGGCACGCAGTCGCAGCTCTGGGCCGAAGATGGCAACGGCGCCAACGCGCGGGCGCTCACCATGACCGGCGCCCCCGGCCTGATGCGCAACCCGCTGGTGGCGCCGGACGGGCAGATCTCCTTCGGCGGCAGCGCCAACGGCGTGAATGGCCAGTGGACCGTGTATACGGCGCAGAGCGACGGCTCCGGGCTTCGCCCGATTCTGCACCCGGCGCCGGGGCAGATTGTGGCCGGCCTGGCGTTGGTGCACGGTGGCCGACAGATCGCCTACGTTCTGATCGACACCAACACTGAGCAGCATCTTTGGATCGCCAATGCGGACGGAAGCGAAGCCCACCAACTGCTGTCGGACTATTTTCTCGCCAACAGTCCGGCCGTATCGCCGGATGGCAATCGCCTGGTGGCCGTCCGCCAGGTGCCGCGTAACGGACACGAAGACGTGGAAACGGTGATCGTGGACCTGCAAAGTCCCACGCCCCTCATCACGGCGGCCAAGCTGCCGCCGGGATCGCAGTCGCCGTTCCAGTGGACGCCCGATGGCAGGGCCATCGTCTACAAGCTTCAACAGGGGAGCCTGGACAATCTGTGGGCGCTGCCGTGGGACGGCGGCACCCCGCGCCCGCTCACCCACTTCGACGATCTTCACATCTCCAGCTACGCCTATTCCCATGATGGCCGCCTGGTGATCAGCCGCCGTTCGCCCAACAGCGATGTGGTGGTGGCCAGCGGACTGGGCCAGAGTCACTGAGCATGGCCACCGCCCGCCAGATCGGTCCTTTTGAGGTGCTGGAGGCGCTGGGCGCCGGCGGCATGGGCGAGGTGTTCCGGGCCCGCGACTCGCGCCTGAACCGTCACGTGGCCATCAAGTTTCTGCCCGAGACCGCCAGCCCGTTGGCGCGCGAACGCTTCCAGCGCGAGGCGCAGGCCATTGCCGCGCTCAACCATCCCCATATCTGCACCCTGCACGAGATCGGCGAGGATCACGGGCAGCCCTACTTGGTGCTGGAGCTGTTGGAGGGCGAAACCCTCTTCCACCGCCTGCAGCGCGGCCCGGTGCCGATGCCGCAGTTGGCGCAGTGGGGCGCCGAAATCGCCGATGCCCTGCAGGCCGCCCATGCCAGGGGCATTCTGCATCGCGACCTGAAGCCGGCCAACATCTTTATCACCCCGCGCGGCAGCATCAAGGTGCTCGACTTCGGGCTGGCGCAGTTTGCCCAGGAAGCCGCCGCCGGCGCCGATACCATGACCGCGCCGGGGGCGGCGCCGCTCACCAGCCCGGGTACCACGCTCGGCACCTGGGCCTACATGTCGCCGGAGCAGGCGCGGGGCGAGCCCACCGACGCGCGCAGTGACATCTTCAGTTGCGGCGTCGTGCTGTACGAAATGGCGGGCGGACAGCCGCCGTTCAAGGGCCGCACCACGGCGGATTTGAGCGCCGCGATCCTGACGTTCGCGCCCCCGCCGCCCAGCTCGCTGCAGCCGGCGCTGCCGGCCAAGCTGGATAGTCTGATCGGCGAGTGTCTGGAAAAGGATCCCGACCTGCGGCTGCAGACGGCGGCCGACCTGCGCGCCGGGTTGCGGCGGTTGTCGGCGCCGGGCTCGACCGCGGGGCCGGCCTCGTCCGCTGTCGCGGCGCCCGCGACGCCGCCCAAGGTGAAGTATCGCAGCGCGCGCTGGCTGTGGCCGGCCGTGGCCGGCCTCGCCATCCTGGCAGCAGGCGCCGTCTGGTTGCTGCGGCGCGGGCCCACGCCGCCGCCCACCCTGCAGTTCCGCCAGCTCACCTACAGCGGGAAAATTTATGACGCGGTGCTCTCGCCCGACGGCAAGTTCCTGGCGCACGTGGATTCCACCCCGGAAGGCACCTCGCTGCATCTGCTGGCCATCTCCAGCAACAGCGACGTGCAGATCGTGCCGCCCGAGGACGGCTGCTGCCGTTCGCCTTCGTGTTCCCCCGCCGGCGGCCTGGTTTACTTCCGGCCGAACCACACCGTGACGGCGGTTCCGGTGCTGGGCGGGGATGTGCGCACCATCGTGCCGGAAGGCGTTTCCTCCGGCGCCGCCTTCTCGCCCGACGGCAGCCACATTGCCTATATCCGCAACGTGAAATTGCTGATGGTGGCCGACGCCGGCGGCGGCGGGGCACGGGTGTTGACCAGGACCGATGACGGAGGTTTCGTTTCCAATTACTGGAATAACGGCCCGGGGCCGCTCTTCCATTCCCCGGCTTGGTCGCCCGATGGCCAACACATCGCCGTGATTCTCGGCCCCACCACCGGCGCCATGCATGTGCAGGTCATTCAAGTTGCCAATGCGCAGGTGCAGACCGCGGGCCCGGGAATCAACTTCCCCGGCATGGACCTGAACTGGATGCCCGATGGCAGCGGGCTGGTCTTCACCGCCAGCATCCCCGACGCAGCCACGCCACAAGCCTGGGAGATGAGCTACCCCGGCGGGCGACTGACCCGGCTGACCAATGATTTGCAGGGCTATGGCGGGGCCAGCATGGC
>JANWJU010000074.1 GCA_025451775.1 Terriglobales bacterium | reverse complement strand
TGATGGGTGGTGGCGGCGGGAGCAGGCTCAGACTGCGGAGCGGCGGGCGCCGGGGCTGGCGCGGCGCGGGCGGTCGCCCGGCTCCCACCGGCGGCGGCCTGCCCGGGGGCGGGCACTTGCGCGCCGGCGCCAACAATGATCGCGAGCAGTAGACAAGCGAATGTGATCAGCCTTTGTGGCATCTGTCGCGCTCCTTCATTGCAGGGCAGGGCGCTAGGGCATGGGCGCGGACGGGTGTGTGACCGAAGTGTAGTCACGATTGTTCTTGATGGCGGCCACCGTGATCGCCGTCAGCACCGCGGCGACGCCCACGATCACCCACTTCAGCGGCATGCCGAAGATGTGGTGACCGTGATGGGTGGTGGCGGCGGGAGCAGGCTCAGACTGCGGAGCGGCGGGCGCCGGGGCTGGCGCGGCGCCGGCGGTTGCGCGGCTCGCCCAGGCAGCCACGTGGCCGGCAGCGGATGCGGGCCTTGCGGGCGCCTGGGCGTAGGCTGCGACGATGGCTGCCAGCAGCAGGAACACGAGCGCGGTCCATTTTTGGCGCATCCATCCACCTCCCGTCTTTTTCGGAGGGCCTTCGGGGGGCTTGGCCCGCCCCGCAGGTCATGGAATATCACGAGGCGATATCGTCCGTCAATGCGCGGGCCCGGCGGAACCTGGGCTCTGTCTATTCGCGGGCGGGTTCGGTGCGGCCGGCGACCGAGGCGCGGTCGCGGGAGCGTTGTTTGACGCTGTCGTCGATCTGGCGCCAGAAGCGCAGGAAGTAGGTGGAGGCGGAGAGCAGGGCGACGATGACCACAATCCAGAGGGCGATTGTGCCCAGCAGGCGCACGTCCACGCCGAGGCCGAGAAGGTGCAGATAGCCGTAGCGGTGGGCGACGATGATGATGCACACCGCCACCACCTGGCTGACCATTTTGGCCTTCCCCCATTCGTTGGCGGCGATGGTGAAGCCCTGGGTGGCGGCGATGCTGCGCAGGCCGCTGACGGCGAACTCGCGGCCGATGATGATGACCACCATCCAGGCGGGCACCAGCGCCGGGTCGAGTTGCACCAGGGAGATAAAGGCGGCGGCGATCAGCAGTTTATCCGCAATGGGATCGAGCAGGATGCCGAGGGTGGTGATCTGGCGGCGGCGGCGGGCAATGTAGCCATCCAAGAGATCGGTGATGGCGGCGGCCAGAAAAATCGCGGTGCCGATGATCTCCTTGTTGGGCAAGCGGGTGCTGAACAGCACCGCAATCAGCAACGGAACCAGAAAGATGCGCAGCAGAGTGAGACTGTTCGGCAGGTTCACGCCAATACCTTCTTCATTTGAACCCAGCCGCCGGGTGGCGTCAATTGCCCGCCTGGGGACCCTTGTTCTGGGTCTCGGCCTGAGGGTGGTCGCACAGGGAAGCCCGGGGCTGGCCTACTTCTATAAACCGCCGGTGGCCGTGCTGGGAGCGGTGGCGCCGGATCCGGCCAGCTTTCTGGCCCACCACTACCAGTTCATCATTCTGACCCACGCCGACGAGCAGTTCCGCGATGCCGTGCGCCGCGCCGGGTACCGCGGCCCGCTGTTGCAGTACATCGCGCCCAACGAAGCCGAAGGTCCGGGGCCCTATGCCAGCTCCCATGCCGCCTGTGATGCCCACTACCCCACCTACCAGCGCACCGTGGCGGACCGTGTAGGGGCATTTTGTCGCGACCTGCAGCCGCATGAGAGTTGGTTTCTGCACGATGGCCATGGCCGCCGCCTCTACGACCGCTACCAGTCGGCCCAGGGCGTCTGGCGCACCACCTACGAGATGAACCCGGCCAGCCGCGGGTGGCGCGACTACCTCATCGACCGCCTGCGCCAGTACCAGGCGATGGGGTGGCGCGACGGTTTCTTCCTCGACAACGTGGACCTCACGCGGGCGCGGTTTCTGCGGCAGGCGCCTGACGATGAGGTGGCCGAGTTCCCAACCGACCCCGCCTGGTGTGCCGCCGAAGCGGCGCTGCTCGGGGCCCTCCGCCAGGCCTTCCCGCAAACCGCGCTGTGGGCCAACCTCACCTACGATCCGGAAACGCCGGGCGGCTGGGACCGCTATCTGCCCGATCTCGACGGCGTGATGGTGGAGGACTTCGCCCTGGGGTGGCGGCGCAGTCCGCTGCCCGAGGCCGCGCGGCGGGGGCAATGGAGCAACATTCGCGCCGCGCATCGCGCCGGCAAGGGGCTGTTGTTGGTGGCGCAAGGGGGGCGCGAGGACGGGGCGCGCCGGCAGGGCACCTTGCAGTTGGCGTCGTCCCTGGTTGATGGCGGGGCGCCGGTGTACTACCGCTATAACGACGCCGACAGCGACGACTACCGTCAGATCTGGTGGCCGCGGTAGAGGCTCAGATGCCGTGGCGGGCGACGTAGAGGGCGGCCTGCAGACGATCCTCGACGCGCAGTTTGTGGTAGGCGCGGTTGAGGTGGGATTTCACCGTGGTTTCGGTGATGGAGAGCAAGTCGGCGATCTCCTTGTTGCGCTTGCCCTCGGCCAGCGCCTCGAGCACGCGCTGTTCGCGCGGGGTGAGGCGATTCTCGGCGGCTTCGGCCCCGCCGGTCAGCGTCCAGGCGAGCTTGCGCTCGGCCCACACTTCGCCGCGGGCGACGGCGCCGATGGCCTTGACCAGCAGCGGCAGCGGGCTTTGCCAGTCGAGAAAACCGCGGGCTCCGGCGCGCAGGGCGCGGGCGGCGGTGGAGGGGCGGTTCTCGCCCAGCATGAGCAGGCGCAGGTGGTCATCGCGGCGCGCCCAGAGGGAGATGCGCTCCCATCCGGCGCGGCTGTCGGGGGGCGCCACGAGCGCCACCGTGGGGCGCAGGGGCGCGGCGGGCGGCGGGCCGGGCTGGACATGGATGCCGACCTCGAAACCGGGCGTGGCCGCCAGGGCGGTGGCCAGCAGATGGTTCCACAGCAGGGAAGGGAGGCAGCAGGCGATGTGCAGGGGCGGCGGCGGGGCGGGGGCGGAGAGGGAGCGCAACGAACGCGCGGCGAGGGGCATGGCGGCTGAGATGCGGCTCGGGGGCGCGGCTCTGCCCGGCGCCTCTCCAACCAAGGTTGGATTCTGCTCTCCACCCGGCGCAGGGCGGGGTTTGCAACCATTGCCTAATTGTTCTCTGCCGGCGGCGGTTCGTAGACTCAGAATCGTGGCCGGCAGGAGTCGGCCCGCGGGGGAGGAAACCAACTTGCGGCAAACGGTGCTGGGGGCGGGGATGACGGTGGCGCTGGTGCTCGGCCTGGGGGGCGTGGCGGGAGCGCAGACGCTGGCGGAACGCGCGCTGGCGGCGCCGGCGGAAGCCACGCTGCCGGCCGCCGCGCCGCTGACCATATGGGGCAGCGGGGGGGCGGCGGATCCGGTGGGTCCGGGAGATTTGCTGCAGGTGGAGGTGTTCGGGCAGCCGCAGCTGTCGAGCAGCCTGCGGGTGGGACCGAACGGGGAGATTGCGCCGCCCTTCCTGGCCGCCGAGGGGGTGGCGGGACAGACGCCGCTGGCCATTCAGGCGCAACTGACCACCGCCTATGGAGCGCTGCTGCGGCATCCGCTGGTGAGCGTGCGGCTGGTGGAGAACAACAGCCGCAAGGTGAGCATTGACGGGGCGGTGCCGCGGCCGGGGGTGTACGCCTTCAGCGGCCAACTGACGCTGCTCGAGGCGCTGGGCATGGCCGGGGGGCTCGACCCGACACGGGCCTCGAGCGAGGTGCTGTTGTTCCATCAGCCGCCGGTGAGCGCGCGCCAGGACGCGCACGGGCAGATGGTGTTTACCGCCAACAGCGTGCTGGAGACGATCAACATTGACCGCATCGCCCAGGACCCGGGGCTGAACAAGCGTCTGCAGCCGGGGGATGTGATCGACGTGCAGCCGGCGCGCCAGGTGTACATCTCGGGCGACGTGATGCGCCCCGGCTCGATCACCCTCACCCCGGGGCTGACCCTGGGGCAGTTGATTAGTTACAGCGGCGGGCTGCTGCCGCAGGCCAACCCCGGCGGGGTGCGGGTGCTGCGGCTGCGGCCCGACGGCACGCGCCAGACGCTGATCGCCAACGTGGGCGCCATCCAGGAGAACCGGCGCGCCGATGTGGCGCTGGCCGCCGACGACATCGTGCTGGTGCCGGGGTCGGTGATGCGCATGGCGGGGCTCGAACTGCTGGACTTTTTCACCGGCACCGGACGCTGGCGGGTGCAGCAGACGGTGGCCAACCACATTCCCTGAGCGGCCGCCGCGCGCGCGCCGCCTTTGTTTGGAAATCGAGAGGAGTTCCCATGGCCTTTATCCCGCTCACTCCGGGCGCCACGCCGCCCGCTCTGCCGCCGCTGTACGAACTGGAGCCGCCGCCGGGGGCGGGGCCGCGCCGCCATCATCTGCACAACGCCCTGTATCGCCATCGCTGGCTGGTGGCGGCGCTGGTGGCGGGGTTTGTGGCGGTGGGCGGGTCGGCGAGCTGGTGGCTGCGCCCCCAGTATCAGGCCACCGGATCGCTGATCGTGCGCCACCCCAGCCTGCACGCCGCCCAACTGACGCCCCAGGACTATCCCACGCCGGTCGACCCGGACCGCGAGATGCAGACCGAGCTGACCATCCTCGACAGCCGCGCGGTGGCGCGGCCGGTGATGGCGCGGCTGCACCTTGAGGAACGTGATCCGGAGATCGCCCGCGCGCTGGCGCGGACGCGGCGCCAGCTGGCCAAGAAGGGGCAGACGCTGACCGCTGAGGCGGCGGCCGAGCAGGCCGCCGATATTTTTCACGCCCAACTGACCACCACGCCCGACAAGCTGAGCAGCACCGTGCACGTGAGCTTCCGCTCGTCGGACCCGGCGGTGGCGGCCGAGGTGGTGAACGCCACCGCGCAGGCGTTTCTCGACGAGACGCTGGCCGAGCGCGGCGCCCAGGGCGAGGAGGCGGCGCACTGGATGAAGCAGCAGGTGGCGGCGGCGGCCCAGCAACTGGCGGCCGACGACCAGGCGGTGAGCGCGTTCCAGCAGCAGCACGCCTATGTGCCGCTGCTCGAGCCCACCGGGGCGGGCGAGCAGAACCCGCTGCTGGCGCGGTTGGGGGATGCCAACCACGCCCTGGCGGCGGCCGAGGCGGAGCGCATCGGCGACGAGGCGGTGCTGGCCAGCTATCACGGCGGGGTGGTGGCGGCGCTGCCGGCCGAGCTGCGCGATCCCTCGATTGAGAGCGCCACGGCGCGGGTGGGCGCGGCGGAGGAGCAATTGGCCACGCTCGAGACCACCTATCAACCCGATTTCCCGCTGGTGGTCGAGGCGCGCCAGCAGCTGGCCACGGCGCAACAGAGGCTGGCCGGTTTGAAGACCCAGGTGGAGGCCGGGCTGGAGCAGCGGCTGGCGTCGAGCCGTGAGCGCGAGCAGCAGTTGACCATCCTGGTCACCGATTTGAACCATCAGGCGGCGGCCACGAGCGGCCTCGAGATGGGCTTCGGGGTGCTGGAGGCGCGGGCCGCCGCGCAACGCACCCTGGTGGCCACCTTGCGCGAGAAACTGAACGAAGTCGAGTTGGAGGCCAGCCTGCCGCCCAGCAACATTCAGGTGCTGGACCGGGCGCTGACGCCCGACGAGCCTCTCTATCCGCGCCTCGGCCTCGATCTCGGCCTGGGGCTGGTGCTGGGGCTGGTGGTGGGGGTGGGGGCGGCGCTGGGACGGGAGCGGGTGAGCGAGACGCTGACCGGCGGCGCCGAGGTGCAGCGGGTGCTGGGGCCGGCCCTGGCGCCGCTGGGCATGATCGCCGAACTGCCGGCGCCGGGGCGGCGTGGGCAGGCGCTGCTGCCCGCCGCGGCGGGAGAGGCAGGCGAGGAGTCGGGGTACGCCAAGGTGGCCGCCAACCTGGTGGCGCGCGGCGGCACGCCGCCGCGCGCGGTGCTGATTACCAGCCCCAACCCGGGCGAGGGGAAGACGTCGAGTGTGTGCCGGCTGGGGCAGGCGCTGGCCGCCGCCGGGTGGCGGACGCTGGTGGTGGACTGCGACCTGGAGTCGCCCGGCTGCGCCCGCTTCTTCGGCCTCGCCGAAGGCGGCCACACGGCCGGACTGCAGGCGGCGCTGGCGGGGCGCAAGCTGACGCCCATCAGCCTCGGCCCGCACCTCGATCTGGTGCCGGTCGACGCGGGCGGCGGGGTGCTGCCGATGCGCGCCATGGCGGCGCTGCTTGAATCCTGGCGCGAGCACTACGACTATGTGCTGCTCGACTCGCCGCCGACGTCGGCGAGCGGCACCGCCGTGCTGCTGTCGTCGCTGGTCGAGGCGGTGGTGGTGGTGCTGCGCTGGGGGCGGACCCGGCAGGGCGAGGCGCAGCAGGCGGCCGAGGAACTGGCGCGGGCGCATGCGCCGCTGCTCGGCACGCTGTTCAACCGCGCCGATCCGCGCGCCCCCTCGTTCCGTCCCTATCGCCGCTCGCACTCGGCCGCCGCCTGAGGCGGCAGGGAGGAGAAGCCCGATGCTGGAAACCGAACAGGCAGGCAAGGGGGTGGGGAAGCGCGACGGCCGCGCGGCGGGCCTACTGAACGGCCGCACTGCGGGCATATTGAACGGCCGCTCTGCGGCCGATGCGGCGCTGCTGCGCATGTTCACCCGGGCGCGGCGCGGGCGCCAGCCGCTGCTGCTGGTGCGCTGCGCGGCGCGCGGGGGGGCGGCGACGGCGCGCGCCGGGGCGGCGCTGGCGGGCGAGTTGCGGCTGGGCGATCTGTTGTGGCGGGAGCCGGGGGCGGAGTGGCTGGCGCTGCTCGAGGGGGTGACGGCGCCCTCGACCGCGGCCGCCGCCGTCGCCGCGCGTCTGGAGGCGGTGGTGGGTCGCGCCGGCGGGGCGTGCGAGTGCCGTGTGGCCGGGTTCCCGGCGCAGGGCATCACGCTGGCGGCGCTTTTGGAGGAGGTCGGATGGCCACACTGAAGCTCACCCCGGCGGCCGCCGCCACGCCCGCGCCGGCCCCGGAAGCCGCGCCGGGGGCGGCGCCCACCGCGCCCGACTGGTGCCATCCGCGGCGGCTGCGGCAGTGGGGGCTGCGCCGCGGGTGGCGGTGCCAGTTGCGGCGGCGGGAGCGGTGGGTGAAGCGCGCCCTCGATCTGGGGCTGTGCGCGCTGGTGGGGGTGCCGGCGGCGGTGATCGTCGCCGGGTTGGCGCTGGCGGTGCGCTGGGACACGCCGGGGAAGGCGCTCTTTGCCCAGCCGCGGGTGGGGCGCAACGGCCGCACCTTCCGCATGTGGAAGCTGCGCACCATGGTGACCAACGCCCAGGCGCTCGAACCGGACCTGCAGCATTTGAACGAGCTGCCCTGGCCGGATTTCAAGATCTCGAACGATCCGCGGGTCACGCGCGTGGGGCGCTGGTTGCGGCGCACCAGCCTCGACGAGCTGCCGCAGATCTGGAACATTGTGCGCGGCGAGATGAGTTGGGTGGGGCCGCGGCCGACCAGCTTCGGCCTCGAGCGCTATCAGTTGTGGCACACCGAGCGGCTGGCCACCCCGCCCGGGCTGACCGGATTGTGGCAGATTGTGGCGCGCGCGGAGTGCGATTTTGACCAGCGCCTGCGGCTCGATCTGGCCTATGTGCGCAACTGGCGCCTGGGTCTCGATCTGGCCATTCTCGCCGCCACGGTGCGGGCCGTGCTGCAGCAGCGGGGGGCGAAGTAGATGGCCTCGCGGACCTGGGGCGGTGTGGCGGCGGGCGGGGAGACGGCCGGCGGGCGGGGGGGCGCGTGGGGGGCGGCGGGGTGGTGGGCGGCGGGCATGGGGCTGGGGCTGGCGCTATTGGCGCTGGCGGCCCGTTTCCCGGAGCACTGGATGGGGCTGATGGTCACGCTGCCGGTGCTGGCGGCGGCGGCGGGCGTGGTGCTGTATCGCCCGGCGTGGGGGGCGTGCGCGCTGGTGCTGCTGGTGTACTGGAATGTCAGCGACGTGGTGACGGAGACGTGGGGCTTCGGGTGGGTGCTGCGGCTGGCGCTCGGCGGGGTGGTCGGGGCGTGGTGTCTCGACCGTTTGTTGCGGGAGCGCGCCGTGCCGCTGCGCTGGCCGCTGTGGCGGCCGATGCTGGCCTGGGGCCTGGTGCAGTTGGCGGCGGCGGCGGCGGCCGCCGACCGCACGGTGGCGTTGGGGCGGCTGGGGGAGTACGCCAAGGCGGTGGTGGTGTTTTACCTCATCGTCAACCTGCTCACCACCCCGCGGCAGTGGCGGTGGGCGATCAACGCGCTGCTGATTGCCGTGGGGCTGCTGGCGCTGCCGGTGCTGGTGCAGGGGTTGACGGGCACCCACAACACCTTCTGGGGCTTTGGCCAGATGGAGTACTCCGAGTTGGTGCGCGGCCAGTTCGGTTGGCGGCTGGGGG
>JANWJU010000073.1 GCA_025451775.1 Terriglobales bacterium | reverse complement strand
TCGGCGAGGTGGTTTTTGGCGGGGTGGGAGCCGGCCTGAAAGGCATTCTCCTGTTCGCCATCCTGGCGGTGTTCATCGCCGGCCTCATGGTCGGGCGGACACCGGAGTACATCGGCAAAAAAATCGAACAGAAGGAGGTCAAGATGGCGATGCTGGCGCTGGTCGCCGCCGCGGCCAGCATTTTGGTGTTTACGGCCTTGAGCACGGGCTTGCCATTCAGCCTGCACGGTTACCTGAACCCGCCCGGAGGCGTGATCCACAACCTGAGCAATGGCGGACCGCACGGGTTTAGCGAACTGCTCTACGCCTACACCAGCGCCACCGCCAACAACGGCAGCGCCTTCGCCGGCCTCAACGCCAATACCCCCTGGTTCAACCTGACGCTCGGGCTGGCGATGATGATCGGACGCTTCCTGTTCCTCATCCCGCTGCTGGCGGTGGCCGGCAGCCTGGCGGCCAAGACAACGGTGCCGGCGAGCAGCGGCACGCTCCCTACGCATGATTTGCTGTTCGTGGGCTTGCTCGTGGGCACCGTGATCCTGGTGGGGGCGCTGACGTTCTTCCCTGCCCTGGCGCTGGGTCCGATCGCCGAACAGTACCTCATGCACAGCGGCAAGTTATTCGGATTGCTTGTTCACTAAACTGCCATGGCTACGCACTTGCCCATTCCTGCAATCGTGACCGAGCCTGAACCGGAAACGCCCACCGTCAAGGCTCCGCAGAAACTCTTCAATCTGCGCCTGCTGCGGTCCGCGGCCCGCATCGCGGTGCTGCGGCTGGATCCGCGGGCCGTGGTTAAAAATCCGGTCATGTTCGTGGTGGAAGTGGGCGCGGCATTGACCACCGGGCTGCTGCTCCACGACTATATTCAAGGGCTGGGGAGCTATGGCTTCTCCGCCCAAATTACCCTGTGGCTTTGGTTCACCGTGCTCTTCGCGAACTTCGCCGAGGCTTTGGCCGAGGCCCGCGGCAAGGCGCAGGCCGATGCCCTGCGCAAAACCAAGAGCAATACGCTGGCCAAGCGGCTGACCGGCGCGGCGGTGGAGTTGGTGGCTGCCTCCACGCTGCGCGCGGGCGACTTCGTCACCTGCGAGGCCGGCGACCTGATCCCTGGCGATGGCGAAGTGGTCGAAGGTATTGCCACGGTGGATGAATCGGTGATCACGGGCGAAAGCGCCCCGGTCATTCGCGAGTCGGGTGGCGACCGAAGCGCGGTGACCGGCGGCACCAAGGTGCTCTCCGACGAGATTCGGGTGCGCATTACCGCCAACCCTGGCGAAACGTTCCTCGATCGCATGATCGCCCTGGTCGAGGGTGCGCACCGGCAAAAGACCCCGAACGAGATCGCGCTCAACATTCTCATTGCGGGGCTGACGCTGATCTTCCTGCTGGCCACCGCCACGCTGCAGCCCTTCGCGGCGTTCAGCATCACCCTTATGGGCGCGGGTGCGCCCCCCGCCGTCAACGTGCTGGTGGCGCTGCTGGTCTGCCTCATCCCCACCACCATTGGCGGGCTGTTGCCGGCCATTGGCATCGCCGGCATGGACCGCGTCATGCAGCACAACGTGCTGGCGATGAGCGGCAAGGCGGTGGAGGCGTGTGGCGACATCAACACCCTGCTGCTCGACAAGACGGGCACGATTACGTTGGGCAATCGGGAGGCGGTCGAATTTCTCCCCGCGCCCGGCGTCACGGCGGCCGCGCTGGCGGACGCGGCCCAACTGGCCAGCCTGGCCGACGAGACCCCCGAGGGCCGCTCGGTGGTGGTCCTGGCCAAAACCAAGTACCAGTTGCGCGGCCGGGAAGTCGCCTCCCACGAGGCCCGCTTCGTACCGTTTTCCGCCTACACCCGCATGAGCGGCGTCGATCTGGACGGCGATCGCATCCGCAAGGGTTCCACTGAAGCCATCCTGGCGCTGGTGCGGCAGCAGGGCGGCAGCGTGCCGCCCGGTTTCATCGAGATGTCGGAGGGCATCGCGCGATCGGGCGGCACGCCTCTCGCCGTCGCCGAGAACGCCACCCTGCTGGGCCTCATTCACCTCAAAGATGTGGTGAAGGGCGGCATGAAGGAACGCATGGGGCAGTTGCGCGCCATGGGCATCCGCTCGGTCATGATCACCGGCGATAACCCGCTCACCGCCGCCGCCATCGCGGAGGAGGCCGGGGTGGACGACTTCCTCGCGCAAGCCACGCCCGAGGACAAGCTCGCCTACATCCGCAAGGAGCAGCAGGGTGGGCGATTGGTCGCCATGACCGGTGACGGCACCAACGATGCGCCCGCCCTGGCGCAGGCCGACGTCGGCCTGGCCATGAACAGCGGCACCATGGCGGCCAAAGAGGCCGGCAACATGGTGGATTTGGACAGCAACCCCACCAAACTCATCGAGGTCGTGGCGATCGGCAAGCAGTTGCTGATCACTCGGGGCGCATTGACGACGTTCTCCATCGCCAACGACTTGGCCAAGTACTTCGCCATCATTCCGGCGCTGTTTGCCAGCACCTATCCCGCCCTGGAAGGCCTCAACCTCATGCACCTGCGCACGCCGCAGAGCGCAGTGCTGTCGGCGGTGATCTTCAATGCCTTGATCATCATGGCGCTGGTGCCGCTGGCGCTGCGGGGCGTGCGCTACCGGCCCTGGAGCGCGGCCGCGCTGCTGCGCCGGAATTTATTGGTCTACGGGCTGGGTGGCATTCTCGCGCCCTTCCCGGGCATTTGGGCGATCGACCAACTGTTGCGGGTCCTGCATCTCGCGTAAGGAGAAGTCCATGACCATGTGGAAACAAATGGGGCCCGCACTGCGGCTGATGCTGCTGCTCACCCTGATCACGGGGATCGCCTACCCGCTGGCCGTCACGGGCGTGTGCCAACTTCTATTTCCCGCCCAGGCCAACGGCAGCTTGATCGTGGCGCACGGGAGCGTCATCGGGTCGCGGCTCATCGGCCAGACGTTCGCGGCGCCGGAGTACTTTCATGGTCGCCCCTCCGCCTCCGGCGACGACCCGCAGAATTCTGGCGGTTCCAACCTGGGCCCAACCAGCCAGGCCCTGATCGACCGCGTGGCCAAGGCGATCGCGGTGTTTCGGGCCCAGAATCCGCACTACCACGGCCCCATTCCCGCCGATCTCGTGACCACGTCCGGCAGTGGGCTCGATCCGGACATCAGCCCCGCTTCCGCTGCCGCGCAGGTGGACCGCGTGGCGGCGGCCCGGGGAGTGCCGGCAGGGCAGGTCTTGGTGCTGGTCCAACACCTCACCACGCCGCCGCAACTGGGGTTCCTGGGCGATGCCCGCGTCAACGTGCTGGAACTCAACCTGGCGCTCGACCGGCAATTTCCAGGGGTATCCCAGCGCGCCCGCTGAGGGCCGCCCTAGGCATCTCGCCATGACGGAAGGCCCACTCCTATCGGAAACGCTGCCGCGCGGGCCCAAAGCGCGGCCGCGCGGGCGGCTCAAGGTCTTTCTGGGGTACAGTTCGGGGGCGGGAAAATCCTACCGCATGCTGGATGAAGGGCGGCGCCGGTGCGAACGCGGCGAAGATGTCGTCGTCGGCGCCGTTCAGGCGTACGTTGACCCCACCACGGCCAATGTGCTGCGCCAGCTTCCATGCATCCCCATGCTGGCGCACGGCAGCCAATCCGTGATGGATGTTGAGAGCATCCTCCACCGGCAACCGGAGATTTGCCTGATCGATGGCATGGCCTATGACAATCCCCCCGGCGCGCCGCACGCCCATCGCTGGCAGGAGATTGAAACCCTGCTTGCGGCCGGCATCTCGGTCGTGGCTTCGGTCAATCTGCAGTTCATCGAGGAACGCCAGGACGAGATCGAACTCATCACCGGCCGCCGGTCGACGCAGACCGTTCCGGCGCGGCTGCTGCTGCAATCCGACGAGATCGAGATCGTGGACGCACCGCCCCCGTCCAGCCCGGCCAACCCTGTCAGCCCGGGCGAGGAAACGGAGCGGCGTCAGTTGCTCGCCTTGCGCGAAGTGGCCCTGTTGTTCACCGCCGATGTAGTCGACCGCCAGTTGGAATCGTATCTAACGGTCCGCGGAATCGAGGCGCGCCTGGGCGCGCAGGAGCGCATCCTGGTGTGCATCACCCCCGGAACGGAAGCCGGCGGGATGATCGAGAGTGGCTGGCGCAATGCCGAACGGTTCCGGGGCGAGCTGATCGTGGCTCATGTTCACCGGCCGCGGCACCCACCCGCGCCGCCGCCGGCTGGGGATGAGCGGTTCCAGGCCAATCTGCAGCAGGCGCGGCAGGAGCGCGCGGAGATTGTCATGCTCGAAGGCAAGGACTTTGTCGACACGATTGTTCCCTTCGCCTATGCGCGCGGCGTCACCCAGATCTTCGTCGGCCACGGCGCACCCCGCCGTTGGCGCCTGCGCGGGAACGCGCTCGACCGGCTGATCGCTGCCGCCACCGACATTGATATTCGTGTCTTTCCGCGTTTGACCCCTCCGCATTAGCCTCTCCCATGCCTGCCCGCGGCAAACTCATCGTGTACTTGGGCTACGCCGCCGGCGTCGGCAAGACTTTCAAGATGCTGAGCGAAGCGCAGCGGCTGCGCGCTCAAGGCGTGGACGTCGTCGTGGGATACTTCGAGCCGCATGGCCGGCAAGACACCATTGCGTTGATGCGGGGCTTGGCGACAGTTCCGCGCCGCGTCCAAGAGTACCGCGGCGTTTCGTTTTCGGAGATGGATACCGACGCCGTGCTGGCGCGCCAGCCCGCCGTCTGCGTGGTCGACGAGTTGGCGCACACCAACGCTCCGGGATCGCCGCGGGCGAAGCGGTGGCAGGACGTCGAGTGCCTCCTCGACCACGGCATCGACGTGCTCGCCAACATGAACGTGCAGCATCTGGAGAGCCTCAACGACCAGATTTGGCGCATCAGCGGCGTGCGCGTGCAAGAGACCGTTCCGGACTGGGTGGTGGCGCAAGCCAACGAAGTGGTGATGGTGGATCTGACCCCGCGGGCGCTGGTCCATCGTTTGCAGCGGGGCGTCGTGTACCCCGCCCAGAAAGCCGAACGCGCACTAGCCCATTTTTTCCGGGAGTCGACCTTGGGAGCGCTGCGCGAACTCGCGCTGCGTCAGACCGCGCATATCACGGAGACGCAGCAGGAACCGCTGACCACGGCGCCGGGGGCCTCGCATGATCGGATTCTTATCCACATTACCGCCGATCCCTCGGCTGCCATGGTCATCCGCCGCGGCAAGCGGGTGGCCGATTATCTCCACGCCAACTGCCGCGCGCTCTACGTTCGTTCCAGCCATGAGGGGTTGACTCCCGCCGCCGCCATGGCCGCCGAGAGGCACCTCAGTTTCGCGCGTAACCTGCGGATTGAAACCCGATCCGTCGCCGGCGAGGATGCCGCCACCACCTTGGTGGATTTCGCCCGCCAGCACCGCATCACGCAGATCTTCACGGCCCGCCCCGTCTGGCCGGAGCGCTCCGGCGGAAACCGCGATCTGGTGAACCACATCGTCCGCCTCGCCAGTGACATGCAGGTCACCATCGTCGCCCGCCGCGGGCCCAAGCCGAGCTGAAAGCGGCGCAACCGGCCTATGCTGGAATCATGGCGACCGCGGCGCTCCCTTCGGTGCGAGCGCGACTGCTGCGCTTGCAGTTGTTCACGCTGGCTTGGATGGCGGTGGAGGCTGCGGTTGCTTTTGCAGCCGCTTGGAACGCCCATAGCACGGCTTTGGCCGCCTTCGGCGGCGATAGCTTGATCGAGCTGGGCTCCGCCGGCGTCGTACTCGCCGGCCATGCCATCCCGAAATTGGAATCGATGGCGGCCCGGACGGCCGGCATTCTATTGCTCGGCCTCGCCGCCGTGGTGGCAGCCGGCGCGGGGGGCGCGCTGATCGCCGGCAACTACGCCCGTCCCAGCTTCATGGGCATGCTGCTGTTGCTCGCCTCCGCTTTCATGATGCCCGTTCTCGGCAGGCGAAAAAAGCGGCTCGCCGCTGAAACGCGCAACGCCGCCCTCGCCGCCGACGCGGTGCAGTCGTCCATGTGCGGTTACCTCGCCTGGACCGCACTGCTCGGCCTCGGCTTGAACGCCGTCTGGAGGCTGGGCTGGGCCGATGCAGCCGCCGCGCTCTGTCTAGTACCGCTGATCGCTATCGAGGGATGGAGAGCGCTGCACGGCGATGCCTGCTCGTGCTGCGATTGAGGGTGGCGGAGAGGGTGGGATTCGAACCCACGGTACCCGTTAAGGTACACACGCTTTCGAGGCGCGCGCCTTCAACCACTCGGCCACCTCTCCGTTCCTATGTATTGTCCTACGTCTCCGTGCGTGAGGCGCGTTTGCGCTGGAAGAACTGGCGCACCAAGTCGCTGCATTCGGCGGCAAGCGGGCCCGCCGTGACCTCGAAACGGTGGTTCAAGGCGGGGTGCTGAGCCAGACTCGGTACCGAGCGCAGAGCCCCGGCTTTGGGCTCATCGGCGCCGTAGACCAGACGCGCGATGCGAGCCTGGATCAAGGCCCCCACGCACATCACACACGGCTCAATCGTAACATAGACGGTCGCGCCCAAAAGGCGGTGGTTGCCGCACTTCCAGGCCGCTTCCCGCAGGGCGACGAGTTCGGCGTGGGCGGTGGGATCGACGTCGAGGAGGGTGCGGTTATAGCCGCGGCCGAGCAGGTCGCCATCAGCTGAAATCACCACCGCGCCCACGGGCACCTCACCGGCCAGCTCGGCGGCGCGGGCCAGCTTCAGGGCTACGGCCATCCAACTTTCGTCAGAAGCGATCACGCGTACTTGAGCCAGCGCAGCAGCTCGGGGAGGTTGGGGCGCTTGCCGGTCATCAGAATGCCGACCCGGTAGATCTTGGCGGTGATCTTGGTCAGCCCCAAAAACGTGACCAGACACAGCCCCATCGACAGCAGCACCTGCCACAGCGGCGGCGAGGCCACAGCCATCCGCATCACCATCAGCACCGGTGCGAAGAACGGAATCAGCGACAGGATCACGCTCGATAGCGCGGTGGGGGCGGCCATCACCTTGAAGGCCAGAAAGACGGCGGCGACCAGCAGGAACGTCACCGGCATCTGGGTTTGCTGGGCCTCCTGATCGTTCGACACCATGGCGCCGATGGCGGCGTAGAGGCTGGCATAGAGCAGGAAACCGAGCAGGAAGAAAACCAGGAACGCGGCCAGCAATCCCAGCGGGATGTGGGGGATGCGCTGCAGCAGATCGGAACCGGCGGCTTGGGCCATGGCCAACGCGTATCCGCTGGCAAGGGCCAAACAAATCGACCAGATCGCCAATTGTGCCAGCGCCGTCGCCACCACACCCAGAATCTTGCCCAGCATCAATGAGAATGGGTCCACGGCGGCGAGCAGCACCTCGGAGATGCGGGAGGTTTTCTCCTCGGTCACGCTCTTCATGACCACCACGCCATACATGATGAGGAAGACGTAAAGCACCATCGTGAGCGCGTAGGCGACGGCGCCTGTCCCGCCCGTGTCGGCGCGGTTGCCGGCGGTACTGACCCGAACCCGGTGCAGGGTGAAGTCGCCTTGGAGGGCGGCGAGCTGCGCCGGGGGCACGCCCGCAGCCACAAGCTGGGCGCGGTTCACCGCTTGCCGCAACCGGCCTTCAAGGGCGGAGGCGCCGCTGGCGGTGGGATTGCGCAAGTAATAGCTAGCCTGGCGGGAGGCGAGCGCATCGGCGGGGATGATCAGGTATCCGTCCTCGACGCCGTCCAACACTTGCTGGCGCAGATCGCGCTCGGTCGCGGTGAGCGTGGCGGGCGTGGCCGCAACCGGATGCAGGAAAAATTGCGCTTCAGCGCCCGCCGCCACTGCCTGCTCCAACGCCGGATACAGCTGGCCGGACATATCCACCACGGCAACCGTGCTCGAGGTGGTCCGGCTGGCCTGCACCATTTTGAACTCGAAAAACAAGAATCCGGCCGCGAGCACCGGGAGCAGCAGGGTAAAGATCACGAACCCGCGCGTCCGCACCCGGGTCAGGAATTCACGCTTCACGATGGTGTACAGCTTCATGATTGATGCGCCGTGCTGACTTCCGTGCCGGCGCCAATGCCAGCAATCGTGTCGATAAAGATCTGGTTGAGCGACGGGGCCTGGAGCTGGAAGCCGGTGATCTCGAGCTGGGGAGCGAGAAAACGAACGATCGCGGCCACGGCGGCAGGCGTTTGGGCTTCGGGGGTGAGGCGCAACTCGGCGTAGTTACCGAAATCGGCCACCTCGGCGACGCCGGGCGCTTGCCGCAAGAGGGCGCGGTCGCCGCGGCTTTCGATACGAAGCGTCGAGGTACCGGCCGCGGCGCGGATCGCGTCCAAGCGGCCGTCCAGCACCTTGGCGCCGTGATCGATGAGGCAGACGTGATCGCAGAGCCGCTCGGCCTCTTCCATGCGGTGGGTCGAGAACAGGATGGTTTTGCCCTGGGCGCGGAGGTCGAGCAGGACGTCCTTGAGTTCGTTGGCGTTGATGGGATCGAGGCCGGAGGAGAACTCATCCAGGATGAGGATGGGCGGATCGGCGATCACCGCCACGATGAACTGGATCTTCTGCTGCATGCCCTTGGAGAGCTCGTTGACCTGCTTTTCGCTCCACGCCCCGAGATCAAGGCGCTCAAGCCAAGTTTTGACCCGCGAGCGCACCTGCGCGGCGGGGACGCTCTTGAGGGCGGCGAAGAACTCGATCACCTCGCGAACCTTCATCTTGGGATACAGGCCGCGCTCCTCGGGGAGGTAGCCGATGAGATCCTTGACGTGGTCGCCGCCCGGCTGGCCCTGGATGCGGACCTCGCCACCGTCGGGCACCAGGATATGGACCATCATGCGGATGGTCGTGGTCTTGCCGGAGCCATTCGGACCTAAAAAGCCATAAACGCTGCCCTCCGGCACCTGCAGGCTGAGCCCACGCACGGCGCGGACGGCGCCGTAGGACTTTGTGACGGAATCGAGACTTATGGCAAACGGCATGGCAGCCAACCCGGTCATCATAGCGCGCCTTGCAGGATACTAGTGAAGCAAGGAGGTATTTGGGCAATGAAGAAGTCGGCATTCGTGGCAATTCCGGCGTTGATGCTCGCGCTCGCGGCCGGGGCGGCGGCGCAGAGCCAGCCGTATCGCGGCACTTATATTCCCCATTATGCTTTTCCGATCACCGCGGCAACCTCGCTGGCACCGGAATCGAACCCCGCCGTGCTCCGCCTCGATGCCAGTCAGGTGTGGCGGGGCGTGATCCATGCCACCGAGACCATCCCGGTCAAGCCGGGGGCGTTCACCCTGGTCTATCCGGAGTGGGTCCCGGGCGAGCACGGACCCACGGGCCCCATCGATGAATTGGCGGCTCTGCGCATTACCGCCAATGGAAAACCGCTGGCGTGGGCGCGCGATCCGGTCGAGATGTACTCCTTCCACATCGACGTTCCGGCCGGAACGAACGCCGTTATCGCCCAATTCGACGTCTTGATGAACGACGGCAGTGGCGTCATGGCCACCCGTTCCGTCGCGGTGCTGAACTGGAACCGGGCCCTGCTGTATCAGCAAGGCGTCGATTCGCATACCTACTTCATCAAGCCCTCGATCAAAATACCGGCGAACTGGACCTTCGCCACCGCGCTCACCGAGGCGGGAAACCCGGGCCAAGATTCCCCAGACGCCCAGTTTCAAACCCTGAGCCTGGCGATGCTGGTGGATTCGCCGCTCGATACGGGGCGTTATGAAAAGAAATGGGACTTGGGCGAGGTCAGTTCCGCCCCGGTCGAGCTCGATGCCTTCGCGGCGAATCCACGCGATCTTGCCATCCCGGCCGCACTGCTGGACGCCTACAAGCGCTTGCCGGCCGAGGCGTTCGCGCTCTATGGCTCGCGCCACTTCGCCAACTACCATGCCTTGCTCACGTTGAGTGACCAGATTGGCTTCGAGGGCATCGAGCACCATCAATCGAGCGATAATCGCGCGCCCGACGATTTCATGATCAACCCCGCTGAGTCGGTGGCGGAGGGCGATCTGGTTCCGCACGAGTTTTCCCACTCCTGGAACGGCAAGTACCGCCGCCCGGCCGATCTCGCCACGCCCAACTTCCAGGTGCCGATGCGCACCGATCTGCTCTGGGTCTACGAGGGCATGAACCAGTACCTGGGCGACATGCTGTCGTTCCGCACCGGCATCCGCGAGGAAAAGGACTTTCCCGATTACCTTGCCGCCCAGTATGCCCAGATGGCGACTGAGCCGGGACGCTCCACGACGCCCGTAGCGGCGCTCACCACCGCCGCGCCATTTCTGTATCAGGCCACCAACCAATACAGCTCGATCAGCCGTACCGCCGGCGACTTCTACACCGAGGGGGAACTGGTCTGGCTGGACGCCGACACCATCATCCGCACGCTCTCGCACGGGACAAAGTCGCTGGACACGTTCCTGCACTTGTACTCGCAACCCACGGTCACCGACCCCATGACCGACACCTATACGCGCGCCCAAATCGAAGCGCTGCTGAATCAAGTGCAGCCCTACGATTGGCATCGATTTTTCCAGACACATATTTACGAAATCGCCCCGCAGCCGCCCGCGGATGCGCTGACGCGCGCGGGCTGGAAGCTGGTGTATACGGCCGAGCCTAACTCGTTTCTCACCGCCGCCGAGAGCGTCGAGCACGGCGACACCGTGCGCTGGTACGACTTGGGCGCGACGCTGACCTCGGCCGGGGTGGTCAAGGGCTTGCGCCAGGACTCGCCGGCGTGGAACGCCGGGCTGGCCCAGGGGCAAACCATCGTCGCCGTCGATCACCGGAGTTTTAGCGCGGACGAGCTGAAACATGCGATTGAACAGGCGCAGCACAACAGCCAACCCATCGAGCTCGAAGTGGCCGCCTCGGGCCGGTATGAGACGCTCTCGGTCGATTACCACGATGGGCTCCGCCACCCGCATCTGGAGCGGATTCCCGGCACCACCGACCTTTTGGCCCAGATTGCCGCACCGCATACTGGGGCAGCATTGCCATAGACTATGCTGGTGGTATCTATGGTAAAGTAATGACATGGCGACCACCATGATGCAGAAGATTACCCTGGAAGTGCCGCGCGACCTGCTGGAGCGGGCACAGGGCGCCAGTGGAGCGGGGATTAGCGAGACCGTGCGCGCCGGACTGCAGATTCTGGCGGCTTCGGACGTCTATGAGCGCCTGCGGAAGATGCGCGGCAAGGTGAAGCTCTCGGTTTCCTGGCAGGAACTCAAGGACGACCGTTGATCGCGGCGGACACGTGCACCTGGATCGCCTACTTGAGCGGCGAGCCGGGTGACGACACGGGCCGCCTCGATCAAGCCTTGGCGGACAGTTTGGTCACCATGGTGCCGGTCGTTCTGACGGAACTTTTGAGCGCACCCTTGCCCCCAGCCATCAGTTCGATGCTCCTGCAAGTACCGCGGCTGGAACCGCTGCCGGATTTTTGGCAGCGAGCGGGAGAGTTGCGCGCCGGGATCCTCGCGCAGCGCCGGAAGGCGCGGTTGGGAGACGCGCTCATCGCTCAATTTTGTCTGGATCACGGCGTGCCCTTACTGACGCGGGATGGGGATTTTCGAGCGTTCGCGGCGGCGGGCAAGTTACATTTCGTTCTCCCTATTGCAGCAGATTGAAGCGCTGGCCGTAGCCGGTGAGTTCGAGGTAGCCGTCGCCCTGGATCTGGTGGTGGCCCTGGCGACCGGCATGGGTACCGGCGAGGGAGACCGCGCCTTCCCAATAGGTAACGCCGGCGGCCGGGGCGTGGAACTCCTGGTCGTCCAACTCAGCGTTGACATTGAAATCGAGGTGCAGGCGCGGCACCAGCACGCGCCACGCCACCGGGTAGCCGCGCCAGTGGCGGGTGGGCATCATCTGAAAGTCAGCCTCGTCGAGCGCGACCGGCGCGCCGCCGAGTGGCTTCCAGGTTCCGGCCGAGTGTGGATCGCGGCTGCCATTATCTTGGCGCAGGTTAAACAGCATCAGGTCGCCGCCGGGAAGATGCAATCCCATCCAGTCCCAGCCCTGCTGATGGGGACCGAGCTGATCGGTGGCGAACTCGTGGTCCGTCCAAGCCACGCCGGTGACGGCTTGGGCCTGAAGCGTTCCCGTGGCCTGCATACGGGGAAACGAGTAGTAATAGGACGCCTCGCCGGGAGCGCTGCCCTTCTGGCTCCAGCCGTCGCGGCCGTTCAGCATGCGCGGGCCGGGCACCAGGTCGAGGTCGAGGGACTGCTGTCCCCAGACGGCGTGCAAGTGGCGGGGGCCGGAGGCGTCGAAATCCGCCGTCCAGTTTTCGTTCCACAGCCGCAGGCCAGTGGGCGTTGCGGCGACCCCGGCCTGCTGCCAATTGCCGCGGCGAGCGCGCTCCCGGCTCAGGTATTGGCTGCCCCCGATGCCGCTGATGGCGAAGTGGGTGAAGTAGAGATCGTGCGCGGCGTCGGCGCCCGGCGCGGGGGAGATGCGGAAGAAGGTGAGCTCGAAGCCAAAACGGCGTCCAGCCGCGGTGTGCAGGTTGCCGGTGAAGTACCACCACTCGTTGGCGAAGGCGGGATGGGCGCCATCGTCGGCGGGAAAATGCCAGTGGTAGCCGGGGGTGGCGATGCGGTAGGCGGGCGCGGTTTGCGCGGCCACCGCGAGAGCACTGCAGAGCAGCACCAACAATAGACGTTTCACTCGGCCCCCAGAGCGGCCGGCGTGGCCTGGCGCTGAGCGGCGCGGGCGGGCAGCCAGCCAGCGGCGAGCGTGGCCACCCAGACGGCGGCCGCGGCCGGGATCAGGAAGGCGTAAGGCGGGTGGAACTGGATGGTCCAGCCAAACGACTGCACGTTGATGACACGCACCAAAATGAGGGCCAGCACCCCGCCCATGAACGCGCCCAACACCAGCGCCGCCGTGGCGATGAAGGCCGATTCGGCCAGAAGAATGTCGAGAATCTGCCGGCGGGTGGCTCCCAGCAGGCGCAACAGCGCGAACTCGCGGCTGCGTTCCAGCATGATCGCCAGCAGGGTGTTGGCGACGCCCAGGACGGCCACCAGCAAGGTGATCACCTCGAGTGCGTAGGTGATGCGGAAGGTTTGATCGAAGACACGCATCGCCTCGGCGCGCAACGAGCGGTTATCGTTGATGACCAGACCCGAGAGTGCGGACTGAGCCTCGAGCGCATGGCGGAGCGCCGCCGGAGTCGTGCCGGGCGCAGCGAAGAGTGCGATCTCGGTGGGCGCGGGTGTCCCAAAGGCGCGGGTGAAAACCCCGGGCGCGAGCACGACCTGGCCGCGGTCGCTGGCGTAGTCATAGAAGACTCCCGCGATCTGCAGCGCCACCGGCCCGGTGCGCGCAGCCAAGGTGAAGCGGTCGCCGGGCCAGAGATGAAAACGGCGCGCAAAGGGCTCGGAGACGACCACGCCGCCGGAGCCGCCCGACAGAAAATGCAACTCCGCTTCTTGGGTCGTGCCCCGCATTTTCCAGCGGGTATTCACAAAGATAGGCTGCCCGAGGTAAGTCCACGCCTGGGTGTGGCTGGCGTCGACGCCAGCCATGCCGGGGGTGGAAGAGATGGCCGCGATTAAACTGGGGGCGAGCGGCGTGGGGTGGTCGCGGTCCCAGTCCGGGGCGCGGACAAAGACGTCGGCTTGGAGTTGTTGGCCGATCCATATCTGCACGGTTTGGCGGAAGCTGCCGACCATGATGGCGACGCCCAGCATCACGCCCATGGCAATCGCCAAGGCGGCGGTGAGGATCGAACTACGGCGCAAGGCGCCCGCGAGCGAACCGGCGGCGATGCCGGCGGGCACGTGGCCACGCCGCAACAGCGCGCGGCGCAGCCGCGGCAGCACCATGGCCAGAACAGGCGGCGCCAGGCACGCCACCGCCAGCACGGCAGCTAACGCGCTGGCGAAACCAAACAGCGGCAATCCGGCGACTTCCGGCAGGCGGGCGAAGGTCAATGCCGCGGCGCCGCCCGCGGCGGCCCCGAGCCATCCCCAAGCGTGCCGGAGGCGAACCGAGGTTTCGGCGCCACCGGGGCGCAGCGCCGCGGCTGGCGCGATATGAGCCGCTTGCCGCGCCGGTGCCCAGGCGGCCAGCGCGCCGGCGCCGGCGGCCAACCCCAGCGCCCACGCCAGATCGCCTCCGCTCAGCGCCAGCGCCGCCGGATGGGTGGGGGCGTAGAGGCTATTCACCGTGGCTTGCACCAGCACCAGCGCGGTGCGGGCCAGCAACCATCCCAAGGCCCAGCCCACCAGCCCGCCAGCCAGCGCCAGCACCATGCCTTCGGCGAGAAACAGCGCCTGCACGCGGCGCCGCGTGGCGCCCAGGGCGCGCACGGTGGCGATGGCGGCGCGGCGGCGCACCACCGAGATCGAGACCGTGTTGTAGATCAAAAAAATACCGATCAGCAGCGCAACATAGGCGAGCGCCTCCAGGTTGGCGCGAAACGCCGCCAGCATCTTGGCGGCCTGCTGGCCCTGGAAGCGGGGCGGCGCCACCGTGTCGGCGGCGGGCACCAGCGAGCGCAGGGCGCTGGCGACGTAATCGCGCTGAGCGCCGGGGGCGAGCGTGACGCGTAAGCCGTCAAACATCGGGAGAGCCCCGGGCTCGAACGCCGCCAACGCGGTCTGCAGATCCAGAATTGCGATGTCGCCCGCTCCCGCCCCGGCGCGAATCGAGGTGGCGGGCAGGACGGCGCCGATCGGAAACCGGTGCGGCTCGCCGCCGATGGTTAACGTTAGCGTCCCGCCCGCGTGGAGATCATGCCGCTGGGCGTAATCGGCGGGCACCAGAATGGAGCCCTCCGGAGGCGCATCACGCGCCGATGTGGCACTGGCCGACCCCGCCGGGCTATCCCCCCCAGCGCCGGCGAGCAGATCCACGCCCAACACCTCGAGTGTGTCGCGCGATTGCGGATCGTAGGCGCGCCGGTCGAGATAGGGGAGGATCTCAGCTTGGGCGTTGAGCGGGAACAGCTTCGGCAACAGGCTCGCCGGGAGGGGCTGGGGCCCGGTGACGAGAAGGTCGGCGCCGCCCGCCAGCGCCGCCGTCGATTGCTGGAACGAGGCGATGGCGCTGCGGTTAGCCACGCGGATGGCGATCACGACCGCCACCCCCAGGGCAATGGCCAGCACGCTGAGCAGCGTACGGCCTAAATCGTTGCGCAGCGGACGCCAAATGAGCGCGGTGAACATCGTCGCAGGCCCTAAGGAAGGTCAATCGCACCATCACGCAGGTGAACGACGCGGCTGGCGTACGCCGCCGCGTCGCGGCTATGGGTGGCCATGACCACGGCGGCGCCGGCCTCGCGGCTGAGCTCGGCCATCAGGTCGAGCACGCGGGCGGCGGACTGGGAGTCGAGGTTGCCGGTGGGTTCGTCGGCGATGACTAATCGCGGGCGATGGATCAAGGCTCGGGCAATGGCGGCGCGTTGCATCTCGCCGCCGGACAACTCGCCGGGAAAGGCGCGGAGTTTCTTGCCGAGTCCCACTCGCTCGGCGAGAGCGGCGATGCGAGCGGCGCGAGCGTCCAAATCGCGCAGCAGCAGCAGCGGCATCTCGATGTTTTC
>JANWJU010000072.1 GCA_025451775.1 Terriglobales bacterium | reverse complement strand
GCGAGCACACGCTGGAAGAGGTCGGACAATCGTTTGCGGTGACCCGCGAGCGTATTCGCCAGATTGAGGCGAAAGCGCTGCGCAAGCTCCGCCACCCCTCGCGCAGCCGCAAGCTGCGCGCCTTTGTCGAAAGCCTGGTGGAATAGTTCGCCCCGTCCCGGCTCGCCGGCGCGGTGCCTCGCCTCACCTTTGCCATGCCTGAAACGCCGACGCCGCCAACCTCGACCCCATCGCGGCGGGCCGTGTCCCGGCTCAGCTTGGGTTTGACGTGCCTGGTGCTGGGCGTGGCCTTGGGCTGGGGTGGAGGCTGGAGGTGGAGCCGCACCGCACCGCCGGTCGATCCACCCGCCGCGTTCGCGCGCGCGCTGGCGCGGGTCGGGCCCGCGGTGGTGAGCATCGATGTGGCCACGCCCCGCCGCGCTCCCCGCGGGCAGTTCGCGCTACCGCCGGGCCTGAGCCTGCCGGCTCCCAACCCGCGGCCCGATCAGCACAGCTTGGGGAGCGGTGTCATCCTCGATGCGCGCGGCTATATCCTGACCAACCGCCACGTCGTCAACAACGCCCAGCGTATTGCCGTTCATTTGAGCGGCGACTCCCAGACCTACTACGCACAGTTGGTCGGCGACGACGTCGAGACCGATCTGGCGGTGGTAAAGATCAATGCCAGCTATCCGCTGCCCGTGGCCCACCTGGACGCCTCCGGCCGGCTGGCGGTCGGGGATTGGGTGTTGGCCATCGGCAGCCCGTTTGGACTGGACCAGACCGTCACCGCCGGTATCGTCAGCGCGCTGCAGCGGCACCTCCCCAACGACCGCCAGTATGAAACCTTCATCCAGACCGACGCGCCCATCAACCCCGGCAACAGTGGCGGACCGCTGGTCAATATGCAGGGTGGCGTGGTGGGCATCAATACCGCCATCTATACCAGCAGCGACGGCTATCAAGGTGTGGGATTTGCCTTGCCCAGTACGCTGATCAACACCATCTACCCGCAGCTTCTCCATCACGGCCGGGTCACGCGGGGCTCGATTGGGATCTACTTCGAGAGCCCCATCGATGCGGCCGTGCGGCGCGTCTACCAAATGGCGCAGGGCGTGCCGGTGTCGGAGGTGGTGGCCGACGGGCCAGCGGCCCGTGCCGGCTTGCGCGCCGGGGATGTGATCACCAGCGTGAACGGCATCACCACCGTCGACGGCACGGCCTTGAGCCGGGCGATCGTTGACGATGCCGTCGGCAGCTCACTCCAGATCGGCTACCGGCGCGCCGGCGCCGCCGGCACGGTGATGGTGAAAGTGTCCAGCCGGGATGAGTTGTTTCCTGAGGATGGCTCCGCGGCGAGCGCTATACCGGCGCCGCCGCCTGTCCCCGATCTCGGTCTGAAATGGCAGCCAGCGATCCATTCAGAAGGCGTCCACGGCGGCGTCGAAATCACCGCTGTAGCGCCCGACTCATTTGCCGAGAGCATCGGCGTCCGGCCTCACGACATCGTGGCCGAGGTCAACCGGCAGGCGGTCAAGGGTGGATCCGACCTGCACCAACTCGTGTCGGCCGCCCGCCCCGGTCAAGACCTCGCGTTCCGGGTACTCCGTCCCAATGACGATGGCACCTATGGCGAGTGGCTGTTGGGCGGAACGTTGCCGCCCGCGACCAGTGCTTCAAGCGCAACGAGCGCCACCACCATTCCCCACGCTTCGCCGCCCCATGCGTCCAACTCCGCCGGTGCGGCTCGTTCCGCAGGGGCGCGCTGATGCTGATCAGTGCCCTGGCGGCGCTCCTCACGCTGGCTGCTTTGGCCCCGGCGCCGGCGCAGACGGCGCACCCTCCCACCTCCGCCCGTCACCAAGCCGCCGCCAAGCCGCGCCGCCCGTCTCGCAGCCATGCCCAGCGCGCGCCCACGCGCGCCGCCTCCGGCATCGGCGACGGGCGCGCGTTGCAAATCCAGCAGGCGCTGCTGAGCGCCGGCTATCTGAGCCAAACGAGCGGCCACTGGGACGCAGCGGCGCGCGCGGCCATGACCCGCTACCAAAAAGATCACCACTGGCAGACCCGCTACGTTCCCGATGCGCGCGCCATCATCGCGCTCGGCTTGGGACCCGCGATGGACGGTGTACCACCCACCGCCGCGGCCGACAACACGGCCCCGGATGTCCATCCTGATTCGTCCTCGGCCGGGCGCTAAACTAATCTCCAAGGGCGGCGGAAGTGCAAGCTGTGAATCTGCGCAATTGGATCGGCGGAGAAGAGGCGGCCCCACGCTCGGGCGCCTACTTCGAGCGTTACAATCCGGCCGATGATCGCGAACTGATCGCCCGTATCCCAGCCTCTGGGCACGAGGATGCCGGGCGGGCTGTCGCAGCGGCGGAGGCGGCGTATCCGGCGTGGCGCTCCACGCCCGCGCCGCGGCGCGCCGAGATCCTTTTCCGCGCCGGACAATTGCTGATCGAGCGTAAGGAAGTTTATGCCCGCGACATGACGCGCGAGATGGGCAAGGTGCTGATCGAGGCCCGCGGCGATGTGCAGGAAGCCATCGATATGCTGTTTTTTATGGCGGGTGAGGGGCGCCGCCTCTATGGCCAGACCACGCCATCGGAGCTGGGGGCCAAGATGTGCATGACCATGCGGACGCCGGTGGGTCCGGCGGCGCTGATCACGCCCTGGAACTTCCCCATGGCGATTCCGAGCTGGAAGCTGGCGCCCTGCCTGGTCTGCGGCAACACGGCGGTGCTCAAACCGGCGGAAGATGCACCGTTGTCGGCGCTGAATTTCGTGTGCACGCTGACTGACGCCGGTCTGCCGCCAGGGGTGGTGAACGTGGTGTTCGGAAGGGGCGCCGAGGCCGGCGCCGCACTGATCGCCGATGCCCGGGTGCGCATCGTCTCGTTTACGGGCTCGACCCGCGTCGGCCGCGCCATCGGTCAACAGGCGGCGGCGGACCTGAAGCACTGCAACCTCGAGATGGGCGGCAAGAACGCCATCATCGTCCTCGCTGACGCCGATCTGGAACTGGCGCTTGAGGGATGCCTCTGGGGAGGATTTGGCACTACGGGGCAGCGCTGCACCGCCGCCAGCCGGGTGATCGTGGAGCACGATATTTACCCGCAATTTGTCGAACGGTTGGTGGAGCGCGCCCGCAGCTTGCGCGCCGGCTCCGGGCTCGATTCCGGGGTGCAACTCGGTCCCATCGTCAACGCCCGGCAGTTGCAGCGCATCGAGGAGTATGTGGCCATCGGAAAGCAGGAAGGGGCACGGTTGACTCTGGGAGGGGCGCGGCTGCACGGCAGGGAGTGGGACAGGGGCCTGTTTTTCCCGCCCACGATCTTCACCGAGGCCACGCCGGACATGCGTATCGCGCAGGAGGAGATCTTCGGCCCGGTTGTCACTGTACTCGCCTGTGAGGGGTTGGAGGACGCCATCGCCATTGCCAACCGCTCCGCCTATGGCTTGTCCGCGGCGATCTACACCACCGGCGTGAACGCCGCTTGGCGGGGGTTGCGGGACCTCGACGCCGGCATCGTCTACGTCAACGCGCCCACCATCGGCGCCGAGGTGCATCTTCCCTTTGGGGGCGTGCGGGCTTCCGGCAATGGTCATCGAGAGAGTGGCGCGGCCACGCTCGACGTGTATAGCGAGTGGAAGACGCTGTACGTGGACTACAGCGGGCGGCTGCAGCGGGCCCAGATTGACACCGCCGCTGGGCCCGCTGAGCGCGGCAGCCAACTTGCCGCTGGGCGCGGCAGCCAACTTGGCGGATGTTGATCTCCGCAAGCCGCTCCCGATGGTCGCTCTGACGGGAACGCCATTGGGAGTGCGACCCGGCACGCTGGGCGCGATCGCGGTCGTGTGAGACCCGCGCGACGCGCTGGCGGCCGAGCGGGCGGCGGAGCGAAGCGCAGCCGGGTGCCGTGGTGGCAGCGGACAGCCGCCAGCGCACGAGCGGGGCGCAGGGGCCCCCGCGACGCGCTGGCGGCCAAGCGGGCGGCGGAGCGAAGCGCAGCCGGGTGCCGTGGTGGCAGCGGGCAGCCGCCGGCGCACGAGCGGGGCGCAGGGGCCCCCGCGACGCGCTGGCGGCCAAGCGGGCGGCGGAGCGAAGCGCAGCCGGGTGCCCGCGTTAAAAAAATGACGATCGGCGTACCCAAGGAGCTGAAGGACCACGAGACCCGTGTGGGTCTGGTTCCGGCCGGGGTGGGCGAGTTGGTGAGCCAGGGACACACCGTGCTGGTGGAAGCCGGCGCCGGCCACCTCTCCTACTTCGACGACAGCGATTACGGCAACGCCGGGGCGGAGCTGGTGCACAGCAACAAGGAGGTATGGGCGCGCGCCGAGTTGGTGTGCAAGGTCAAGGAGCCGATCGAGACCGAGTACCGGCTGTTCCGGCCAGGGTTGCTGCTTTTGACCTATCTGCATTTGGCGCCGCTCCCGGAACTGACGCAGGTGCTGCAGCAGGCGCAGGTGACGGCGATCGGCTACGAAACGGTGGAGGGGAAGGGAGGGGGGCTGCCGTTGCTGGAGCCGATGAGCGAAATCGCGGGCCGGCTGGCGGTACAAACCGGGGCGCAGTACCTGGAACGGCGTTATGGCGGCCGGGGGCTGCTGCTGGGCGGGGTGCCGGGGGTGCCGCCGGCGCGGGTGCTGGTGCTGGGCGGCGGGATTGTGGGCTCGAATGCCGCCAAAATCGCGCTGGGCATGGGCGCGGTGGCCACCGTCGCCGACCGGGACGCGGCGCGGTTGCGCGGCCTTGACGAGCGCTTTGGCGGGCACGTGCTGACACTTGCCGCCAACCCCTTCACCATCGCCGAGGCGGTGCGGGAGGCCGACCTGTTGATCGGAGCGGTGCTGATTCCGGGCGCCTCCGCCCCCAAGGTGGTGAGCGAGGCGATGGTGGCCACCATGCGCCGGGGCGCGGTCATCGTCGATGTTTCGATCGATCAAGGAGGCTGCGTCGCCACCGCCCACCCGACCACCCATACCCACCCCTCCTATATCGCTCACGACGTGGTGCATTACTGCGTGACCAACATGCCGGCGGCGGTACCGCGCACCTCAACCCTGGCTCTCACCAACGTGACCCTCGCCTATGTGCGCGCCCTGGCTGACCGCGGCCTGAAGGCCGCCGTGGAACGCGACCCCGGCCTGGCGGCGGGTGTTAACACCTTCGCCGGCGAGCTGACCCACCCGGCGGTGGCGGCGGCGCAGGGGCGGGCGTATCGCCCGTTGCGCCAGTTGATATAATTGACGCGTGCGCCCGTCATTGGCATCATCGCTGGCTTCCGGGCTGGCCCCGTCCCCGGGGTCGTCCACGGTAACATCCGCGGCGGCCGCGCCGGGCGGCTTGTCCGGCCGTGAGGCGTCGATCCTGGCCGCGGTCATTGAGTTGTACCTGGCCACTGGGGCGCCCGTGGGTTCGCGCGCCGTCGCCTCCACCAGCCCCGATCACCCCAGCTCAGCCACCATCCGCCACGTGCTGGCGGATTTGGAACAATCCGGCTATCTGCAACAGCCGCATACCTCCGCCGGACGGGTGCCGACGGCACAAGCCATCCGGTGGTCGCTCAAGCAAATGCCGCCGCCCGCGCTGGCGGCGCCCGTGCGGGAATTAGAGCGTTTGCTGCTGCACGACGGTGATGGCGGCGCCGATGCGACGCTCTTGTGGGGGCGGGCGTGCAGCTATTTGTCGGAGTCGACCGGCCAAGTGGGCCTGATTGTGGTACGGCCCTGGCGCGATGCCGGGCTCAAACACTTGTGTTTTTTCCGGCTCGCGGAGCACCGCGTGCTCGCCGTCCTGGTGGCCGGTGACGGCCAGGTGCGGGAGCGGGTGAGCGTGGTGCCGGAGTCCTATACTCAGGCCGAGTTGGATACGGCGGCGAATTACTTCCTGCACAACTTTTCCGGCTGGACGCTCAGCCAGATCCGGCGTGAGCTGCGCCACCGGCTGGAAGAAGAGCGCGCCGCCTATGACGGGTTGTTAAAGCGAGTGTTGGTGTTGTCGCATTGCGGAGCGCTGCACATGGAGGATTCCGGGGCGGTGTACGTGCACGGCGCGGAACATCTGGCCGAGGTGCTCGACAGCCACCAACTGGCCCACATGCTGGAGCGCCTCAACGAGAAGGAACGCTGGCTGAGCCTGCTGGCCGAGATCGGCGAGGCCGAGGAGGATGTGGAGTGGAGCACGGGCGGGCAGGCCCGCGTCGGCGCCCGGGTGGGCCTGGACGCGGAGACTCCTGACTTGGCGCTCATCGCCGCTAGTTATGAGCGCGGCTCCGTCGGCGGTGCGATTGGCGTGCTCGGGTCCACCCGCATGCCCTATGAGCGGGTACTGAGCGCGGTCGCCCTGGTCAACGAATTTGTCAGCCGAGTGCTTGGAGATTACCCTGCATGAACGGATCTGATGCCGAGATTCCCAACGGTAAAATTGCCCCCGAACGCGAGTTGCCGCCCGAGCCGGCTGCGGAAGCGGCGCTGGAGGCGCTGACGGAGGAGCTGCGGCGGCTGCAAGCGGAGCGAGATGCGCTGCAGGACAAGCTGCTGCGCACCGCGGCCGAGGCCGACAACGCCCGCAAGCGTGCGCTGCGGGAAATGCAGGAGGCGCGGTTGCGAGCCGCCACCGACGCGATCCATCCCTTTTTGCCGGTTCTGGACGGCTTCGAGCGCGCCCTGGCACACGCCGCCGGGCCCACCCGCGCCAGCGGGGATGACGTCAAGGCGCTGCGCACCGGCCTGGAACTTCTGCACCGCCAGCTCACCGACGCCGCCCGCAAAACCGGGTTGGAGCCCGTGGCAGCCCTCGATCAGCCCTTCGATCCTCATCTGCACGAAGCCATTGAGATGGTCGAGACCGATGCGGTTCCCGACGGCACGGTGGTGGAGGAGCTGCAGCGCGGCTACCGGCTGCAGGGCCGTCTGATCCGGCCAGCCATGGTCAAAGTGGCCCGTGCCAAAGTATGATCTCCCCGGTGCGCGCGCCGGCGTGGGGCAATGGGGCCCCGGCTCCGGCGCGCGCGCGAAGCGGGCGGCGCAAGCCGGGTGCCCGCGTTGAAAGAAAGGTGCGCGCCGGCGTGGGGCGATGGGGCCCCGGCTCCGGCGCGCGCGCGAAGCGGGCGGCGCAAGCCGGGCGCCCGCGCTAAATAAATGACCGAAAAACGCGATTACTACGAAGTGCTCGGCATTGGGCGCGAGGCCAGCGACGCCGAGATCAAAAGCGCCTACCGCCGCTTGGCGCTGCAGCACCATCCCGACCGCAACCAGGGCGATCCCGCCGCCGAGGAGGCGTTCAAGGAAGCCTCGGAAGCCTACAGCGTGCTCGCCGATGCGCAGAAACGCGCCCAGTACGACCGCCTTGGGCACAATGGCGTTAACACCGGCGGCGGATTCGACCCGGCGGCCTTCACCGATTTCTCCGACATCTTCGGGGAATTTTTCGGCCTCGGCGATTTATTCGGCGCGGGCGGGCGGCGTGGCCGGCGGGGCGCGCAGCGCGGTACCGATTTGCGCTACGACCTGGAGATCTCATTCGAGCAGGCGCTGCGCGGTTGTGAGCCGGAGATCAAATTTCAGCGTCTGGCCACCTGCCAGGCCTGCCACGGCAAGCGCACGCGCGGCGGGGTGCCGCCCACGCCCTGCGCCACCTGCGGCGGCCGCGGCCAGGTCCGCTTCCAGCAGGGCTTTTTCAGCGTGGCCCGCACCTGCGGCGCCTGCGCGGGGGCGGGCGTGGTGATCCGCGATCCCTGTCCGCTGTGCCAGGGGCAGGGCCGGGTCCAGCGCGAGATCCAGCGCACCATTGCGGTGCCCGCCGGGGTCGAGGAGGGCATGCAGTTGCGCCTCAGCGGCGAGGGCGAGGCGGGCGCCAGCGGCGGCCAGCCCGGCGATCTGTACGTGCTGATCCATGTGCGCGAGCATGAGTTCTTCCAGCGCAAGGGCACGGAGTTGTACTGCTCGATTCCCATCTCCTTTCCGCAAGCGGCGCTGGGCTGCGATATCCAGGTCCCGACGCCTTGGGGAGGCGAGTTTGCCAGCGTGCCCGCCGGCACGACCAGCGGCACCGAGTTGCCGCCCCTGCGCGGCAAGGGGGCGCCACGCGTCAACGGGCGCGGGCGGGGCGACATGCATGTGTTCGTGCATATCGAGGTTCCCAAGAAGCTGACCCGGGAGCAGAAGGCGCTGTTGCAGGAGTTGGACCGGCTCATGCCCAACCAGAACGTGCCCCACGACGCCGGCCTGTTCGAGAAGGTCCGCGACCTGTTTGGCTAGCCCATGCGCCGCCGATTCTTCGCCGACGCGGTGGACGGCGGCACCGTCCCCTCACGCGCCAGCGTGCGCGGCGCCAACGCCGAGCACCTCACCCGCGTCCTGCGCGCCCAACCCGGCCAGCAGTACGAGCTGGCCCACGCCGGGCGGGCGTATCTGGGCGCCATCGAACGCGCCAGCCGGGACGAGGTGCAGTTCGCTATTCTCGAGGCGCTGCCGCAATCGCCGCCATCGCCCCGGCTCGAGTTGGCGGCGGCGCTGTTCAAGTTCGACCGCTTCGAGTGGATGCTGGAGAAGGCGACCGAACTGGGCATCGCCGCGCTGCACCCGTTGGTCACCCGTCGCACCGATCCGCATCTGGTCGAGGCCGCCGCCAAGCGCCGGGCGCGCTGGCAGACGATCGTGGTGGAAGCGGCACAGCAGGCCCGCCGCCTGGATTGGCCGCAGCTGCACGCCTGCCAGCCGCTGGACGACTTTCTCGCCCGCCCCTTTGCCGGCGCCCGCCGCCTGTTGTCGGAGGTGCCTGGGGCCCCGGCGTTGGTGGTCGGCCGGGAGCACCCGTTGCTCCTGCTCACGGGACCCGAGGGGGGCTGGACGCCCGAGGAGATCTCCAGGGCTGAAGGCGCTGGCTTCGCGTCCGCCTCCCTCGGCCCCCTCATCCTGCGCTGTGAAACCGCCATCCTTGCCGCCTTGGCGCGGGGCGCTCGTTCGCAGTAATCCTTCGAAAGCGCCCCCAGCAGCTGGCGTAAACTGACCGCGTCCAGGAATCCTTTGGGAGACTCGAGTAACTCTAATTGCGATTCGCACGCCCCGCGGCGTCCCGGAGATCACTACGCAATCGCATTGGACCCACCCCACATTGAGCTTACGATAGGGCCCTAAGGCGAATCGCGACGCCTCCAGCGGCTAATTGCCGGGCCGCTGCCGTCGCCTTTTCCCTCGTGAACCGCGCTGTGACCTGCTTGGCAGTTCCAGCCCAATCAGAGATGCGGGCATGATCGACCCCGGATCAATTCTCACCGCGTGGGGCCCAGCCAGGCGTTCTGAAGCGCGAGTTGTTGGGGCGTGGCTGCGGGCAGATCGGTTAACCGGCAGGAGGCGGCGGCAGACCGCGGCGGCTCGGGCGTCAGCGTGAACTCAACCGAGGCGCCGTGTTCGCTGGCGGTGACCTGGACCGGGCTGCCGGGCGGGAGCGTGTCCAGATCGACGACCTTGGGTTCGCCGCCGATGGCGGTAATGGTGGCGTCGCCGCCCAGGCCGGCGAGCGCGGTGGGGCTGCCGAAATCCACGCCGGTGATCTGATCGCCTTTCATGTGCACGCCGGTGTAGCTCGTGACCTCCGCCGGCACGGTGCAGCTCAACTGCAGGCCGGCGGCTGCGAGGTAGTGATCGTAGGGAATCGGCTGCGTGCCCCTGATGTAGTCGTGGAAAAATTGCTGGTAGCTGGCGCCGGTCACCGCATCGAGCGCGTGCTCGATGTCGAGATCGGTGTAGCCACGGCCGGGCAGATAATCGGTGGTTCGCGGTGCGCGGTAGGTGTGCGTCCACATCCAGCGCATCACGTCATCCAAATTTTTCCGGCCGCCGGTGCGGGCGCGAATGTCCAGATCCAGCACCGCCGCCAACTGCTCGCCGCGCACGTAGTAGGAGATGACCGATTCACTCATGTTCGTCTCCTGCTTCAGCGGCGCGGTGTCGTGAAACCAGGCGGTGAGCGATGAATCTTCGGCGCTCATCAGCCGGTAGCCAGGGCGGCTGCGATCGAGGCCGAAAATATCACCAAGGATGTGCAAATACAGGCCCCGGGCGCGCAAGCCGGTGCGTTCCATGGTGAGGACGCCGTAGTACTGCGTGAAGCCTTCGGCGAACCAGAGCGACGGCGTGACGTCCTCGCCCTCGTAGTTGAACGGTCCCAGCGCCACCGGGCGGATACGCTTGTCGTTCCATTGATGGAAGAACTCGTGGGCGGCGTTGCCTTCGGCGGCGAGCAGGCCTTGATTGGTGGACAGCGCGCTTCCGACGACGATCTGGGCGCCGAACAGATGCTCCATGCTGTCGTAGCTGCCGGTGTCGAAGTGAAAGAAAAACGTGTAGGTGTCGAGGTCGTCGGGAGCGATGAGCGCGTTCTCCTCGCGCACGATCTTCTCCAAATTGGTGAGGAGTTGGGCTTGGTGAGCGCTGTCCCGCGCGGGCGTGATGAAATCGTGGATGAGAACGCGGTAGGTTTTGCCGTCCACCTGGAAAGATCTCACATCGAGCCTGGGCGCGGCCTCGATGGGACTGTCGATGAGGATGTCGTAGCTGGGGAACCACAGCTTGGTCTGATCCACCTGGCCGAGTTGATCGAGCACATGCCAGCCCGCCGGCGCCTGAATCGACAGCCGCACCGGGTTCGGCTTTTCGCCCGCTACATACATGAACACCGGGCCGCCGTTGAGATCGGCGTGGGCGCTATCCAATTGAAAGAAGGACCCGTCGAGGGGCTTGTTGCCGTAGACGCGGTAGCGCCACTGGATGGACGCGCAGCGCCCGTTGTGCACGATCCAACTGTGCGGCGACTGACGCTCGGCGGTGAGCGGCTTGCCGGTGGAGGCGCAGTCGGCGCTGGTTTGCTGCACGTTGGCGGCGAAGTGGAAGACGCTATAGCGGCCGGGGTACCAGACCGGCATCTCGAGGATGGTCGCGGCGCCGGTGGCGGGCGCGGTCAGCGTGACTTGGGCGAGATGAGTGCCGGGCCGGGTTAGGTCCAATTGGTAGGTCACGACGGGTCGCGCCGGTTGGGCGGCGAGCGCAGCCAGATAGCTGGCGTTGGGCTGGCCGGCTTGGGCGTGACTCGCGACGACCAGCCCGATGCATCCAATCAGTGACCCAAAATGTCTGGTTACACGCATGCGGCCACTATATGCTTCTGGGAGACTGGTGTCCAACCCGCGTACCCGTCCCGTGGATGGGTTACAGATTCCAGCCGGGCGTGCCGCGTCCGCGCCGCCCGGCGCGGTTCTCTTTTCTCCCGGAGGCGCGCTCGCTGGCGCGCCTCCGGGACCCATGGCGTTGGCATGCGTTCACTGTAATCCCAGGTGTCACGCGTCATTCTGAACGAACTCACCACGGGGCCCTAGCGCGCGGGCCCGAGCCACGCCTCCTGCAAAGCGCGCTCTCGCGGCGTGGCCGTGGGCGTGTCCTGAAGCGTGCACGCCGTGGCCCGCGGCGGTTGTGGCACCAAGGTGGCGGAGCTGGCGGCGCCGTCCTCTTCAAATTCCAGGCGGGCGGCGCGGCCCGGCGGCAGGGCGCCCAGGCTGTCGGTATCCGCCGCGACCGACTTCCCATCCACGGCGGTGATCAGCGCGTTTGGCCCCAGCCCCGCCGTGTCAGCGGGACTGCCCGGGTCCACCCTACCGACGTTATTGCCGGACGTATGCGCGCCCGTATAATTGACGCTGCCGGGCGGCACCGTGCAGCGCAGCTCCAACCCCACCACCGCCAAATAATGGTCATAGGGGATAGGCTGGGTACCGCTGACATAATCGGCAAAGAACTGCTGGTAGGAGGCGCCTGCGACCGCCTCCACGGCCTGCTCGACATCAGCGTCGGTGTAGCCGCGGCCCGGCAGGTAATAGGTTGCGCGCGGAGCGCGGTAGGTGTGTTGCCACAACCAGCGCATGACGTCGTTGAGGGAGCGGCGGCCGCCGCTGCGGGCACGCAGATCGAGATCGAGCGTGGCCGCCAGTTGGTCGCCCCGCTCGTAGTAGGAGATCGCTGAACTCGCCAGGTTGTTTCTCTGCACCAGCGGCGTGGCGTCATGGAACCATGCGGTGGTGGACGCGTCTTCGGCGCTCATCCAACGGTAGCCGGGCTGGGTGAGGGAATCGCCCAAATTGGCGCCCAGGGCGCGCAGGTAATCGGCGCTGGACTGCAGCCCGGTACGCTCCAAGGTGATTTCGCCGTAGTACTGGGTGAAGCCCTCAGCGAACCATAGCGACGGGGTGGGGTTCTCCGCCTCGTAGTCCCAGGGCCCCAGCGCCAGCGGGCGCATGCGTTTGACGTTCCACTGATGGAAGAACTCGTGCGCGGCGTCGGATTCGGCGCCCCACAACCCGGCGCTGGTGGCGAGGCCGGAATCGACCATGATCTGGGTACCGAACAGGTGTTCCATGCCGTCTTGACTGCCCTGATCGAAGTGGAAGAAAAACGTGTAGGTGTCGAGGTCGTCCGGGCCGATGATGGCGTTCTCCTCGCCAGCGATCTTTTTCAGGTCGGCGAGCAAGCGCGCGCGGTTGGCGCCGTTGTCTTGTGGCGTGATGAAATCATGGATGAGCACGCGATAGGTTGTGCCGTCGCGCTTGAATTGATCGAGCTTGATCCGGGGCGCCGCCTCGGTGGAAGCATCGATGAAGATGTCGTAGTTGGGGAACCACAGCTCGGTCTGATCCAGACGTCCCAGTTCGTTGAGGACATGCCAGCCCGCGGGTAGCTGAATGGAGAGGCTCACCGGGTTGGGCTTTTCTCCGGCGACATACATGAACAGGGCGCCACCATTCAAGTTGGCGTGGGCGTTGTCGAGTTGGAAAAAAGTGCCGTTGAGCGGCAGCCGGCCATAGACGCGATAACTCCAGCGGATGGTGGCGCACGCGCCATTGGCCACCAGCCAGCTATGGGGCGTGGGACGGGAATAGGGCAGCGGCGCTCCCGATGCGGCGCACCAGGCGCCGGTTTGCTGCACGCTGGCGGGAAAGTGATAGATGCTGTAGCGGCCCGGATACCACACCGGCATTTCGATGGTGGTGGCCGCGCCGGTGGCGGGAGCCGTCAGCGTGACGGCGGCGAGATGGGTCCCGGGGCGGGTCAGATCCAGTTGATAGTGCACCAGCGGCCGCGCCGGCGCGGCCGCGAGGGCGCGCAGGTAAGTTGCGTTGGGCTGTCCAGCTTGCGCGGATGCGGACAGCGCCGTCAGGGCCAGCGCCGCCAGTGCCGTGATGAGATACAGGACGAATAATCGGGATCGCAGTGGCAGGCGCATGCATTTATTGTAGACAGGAAGCGTCCGTTCCGCTGCGGCGCCGCCCGGGCTTGATCCCAAGGTGTATTCTGAACGGGAGCCGCGCATGTCCGCATCCGCCCCCGCCCCGGAACTGACGCTTCAGCTCCTCGCCTCCGAGGCCGTCTTCCAGGCTTGGGTGCGCGAGCATGGACCACCTGATCGCGAATTCTTTGTCCAACTCACTGACCTGCTGGAGAAAGAGGCGCGTATCGACCCCGCGCCAATGGCTGGCTTGGCCGAGGCCCTGCTGCGTTGTGCCCGCACCACCGGCGTCGCCGTCCACGAGGCGCTGGCGTGGCGGGCGTGGGGCAATATTGCCTTCATCTGCGGCGACTACAGCTTGGCCGTCCAACAGTACCGGCGTGCGCTTGAGGGCTTTGCGGGCGACAACGACATTGAGCGCGGCCGCACCCTCAGCTCGCTGCTGCATCCGCTCGCTATGCTGGGCGACAACGCTGCCAGCATGGCCGCCGCCAACGAGGCGCGCGCCTGTTTCGAGCGCGCCGGCGACCAGTACCGGCTGGCGCGGCTGGATGTCAACCTCGCCAGCGTCTGGTTCCGGCAGGACCGGTTCACCGAGGCGTTGGCCGCCCTCGACCGCGCCGAGTCGGGGTTGGGCGCCTCGCCGGAAGGGCGTGCTGATCACGAGGCCTGGGCCGCGGTGCGGGTCACACGTGCGGTAGTGCACGAACACCTCGCCCACTTTGACGAGGCCGAACTCGCTTACGAGGCGGCGCGCGAGTACTCGCTCGCCCATGACATGCCGGTGCTGGCCGCGCAGGCCGACTACAACCTCGGGTACCTCCATTTTTTGCGCGGCCAGTACGTTCGCGCCATCCGCGCCCTCGACCGCGCGCGCGACACGGCGGCGCGCTACGCTGACAAACTTCACCTCGCGCTGTGCGATCTGGACCAAGCCGACGTCTGCATCGAGCTCAACCTCTATGAAGACGCGCTACAGCTCGCCCACGCCGCCTTTGGCCAGTTCCAGGGGCTGAACATGCCCTACGAGCAGGGTAAATCACTCACCAACATGGCGGTCGCGGAGCAGTTCCTGGGCCGGGACACGGCGGCGCTGGAACTGTTGGCGCAGGCCGAACAGGCCTTTGGCGCTGCCGCCAGCGAGTTTTGGGTGCAGATGACGAACCTCTACCGCGCGGTGGTGCTGCTCAAGCTGGGGCGCTGCTTCGAGGCCATGCAGTTGAGTGAGCGGGCGCGGGTATTTTTTGAACAGCGGCAGGCGCGCACCAAGGCCATCTACGCCGGCATCACCGTGGCCTGGGCGCGGGCGGCGGCGCTGGATCTATCCGGCGCCGCCAGCGCCGCCGCCAAGGCCGCTGCCGCCTTGGCCGGTTTGCAGGCGCCCTGGTTGCAGGTCCAGATCCGCATGCTGCTGGGCGATCTCGCCGAGCGCCGCGGTGATCGGACCGCCGCCCTGGCCGCTTACGAAGAGGCCATGGATCAAGCCGAGGTCACGCGCGGCAACATCAACTTCGATGAGTTGCGCATCTCCTTCATGCGCGACAAGAGCCACCTCTACGAGCGCTACCTGGACGTCCTGCTGGACGACGATCCCGATCCGGAGACGGTCTGGCGCCACATGGAACGCTCCAAGTCCCGTTCGCTGGCGCTGGTGATGGCGGGCGGCATGGGGGCAATTCAACCGCGCGGCGGGGAAGGCAGCCGCGTGGTCAGCGAGATCAACCGGTTGCGGGAGGAGCTGAACTGGTACTATCGCCAACTCGATCCCGCCGAACCGGGTGCGCCCAGCGCCGGACGCGCCGGCAGCGGCGTGGAAGCCGTGCTGCTCGCCATCCATCAGCGTGAGCACCAGTTGCTGCGTGCGATTCGCCAACTCCCCGATGACGAATACCGGCTCTTGGAACAGGAGTCCGGCATCACGCTGAACCGTTTCCGCACCCATCTCCATGGCGCCGGCTGGATCGAGTACTTCCACTGTGCGCAAGGCTACGTAGCGGTAGTGGGCGACGGGCAGGAGATGCACACCGTCAGACTGCCGGGCGAGCGCTCGGCGATCGAGGGAGCGCTGCGGCTGTTGCGCTTCCAAGTGGGGAAGCGGGCCATGGAGAGCGAGCACTTTATCCGCCACGCAGCCGCGTTTCAGCGCGCCGCCGATGCCCACCTGCGGCTGCTGTACCAGGAGCTGATCGCCCCCCTGCGTCCCTATATGCGCCAGCCCCGGCTGTTGATTGTTCCCCATGGGGTTCTGCATGCCCTGCCGTTCAGCGCCCTGCACGACGGCATGCACGCGCTCATTGAGGACTTCACCATCTCCATCGCCCCCAGCGCAGCGGTGTTTGCGCTCTGCAGCCAGCGCCCCGCCAGCCTCTATGCCCAGGCGCTGCTGGTGGCCGCCGAACCCGCGGCCGCGCGCCAGGAGATTGCCACCGTGGCCGGCTGCTGGCCGGAGGCGGTGGTGCTGGAGGGCGCGGCCTCGACCGTGGAAGCGGTGAAACGCAGCGCCGAATCCAGCCGCCTCATTCACATCGCCGCCCACGGCGTTTTCCGCGCCGACAATCCCTATTTCTCCGCGCTGGAGCTGGCCGACGGCCGCCTCAACGTCATCGATATCTATAACCTGCGCCTGCGCGCCGACGTGGTCGTGCTGAGCGGTTGTGGCACCGCGCTCGGCGACTTGGCGGGCGGCGATGAGCTGATCGGCCTCACCCGCGCCTTCCTCTATGCTGGTGCGCGCACGGTGATCGTCAGCCTATGGGATGTGGACGACCGCACCACGGCGGAGTTCATGCAACACTTCTACGCCCATTGGCGGGGTGGGACGGCCGCCACCGCTGTTGCCGCCTTGAACGCCGCCAAGCGTGAGTTCCGCGCCAAGTATCCGCACCCGTTCTTCTGGGCGCCGTTCCAATTGGTAGGCAGCGCTACCTAAGCCGGTAACGCGCGTGCGGACGCCCGGACCGCGCCCCGTCTCGTGTGGCTCGCCACTTTTCCCTGGGCCGCTCCCGCTGGTCGCGATACCGCACGTGGCGCGCCGCTAGCGATTAGGTTCCGGTCTGGAGGCGGCGGGCCAGGCGCGGCGGAAGGCCGGCGGCGAGGATCGCTGCCTGGGCGGCGGCGAGGTCGTAGGCGACGCGATGAAAGGTTACGGTATCGCCAGGATTGCCCGCGATGGCGAAGGCGGCGCGGGGGTCGCCATCACGGGGTTGGCCCACGGAGCCGGGGTTGAGCAGGTAGCGGGCGGTGGGATCGAGGCGGAGTTCGGTGCGGCCGGTGGGGGACATGCCCAGGAGCGCGACAACGCCGCCGGTGAGAACAAAGCCGCCCTGCAGATGGGTGTGCCCGATCCACTGCACGGCGTCGGTGGTGCCCGCGAAGATGGCGGCCGCGGTGTCCAGACCGATGACGTACTCGTCCTCGTCGCGCGGTGAACCGTGAGCCAACAGCATTCCGTTCCAGCTCTGCGGGCCCGGCGGCAAGGCCGCCAGCCATTGCCGCTCGGTGGTGGAGAGTTGCGCGTGCGTCCAGTGGGCCGATTGAGCCGCATCCGGGGTGAAGGAGGCGATGCCGTCACCGGTGGCGCAGGCACGATCGTGGTTGCCACGGATGGTCAAAACCTTCGCCGTCTGCGCCCAGGCCAGCACGGCGCCGGGCGCGGCCCCATAGCCCACCCAATCGCCGAGGCAGGCGGCCTCATCCCAATGGCCCGCGGCGGCGATGACGGCCATCAACGCCTGCTGGTTGGCGTGGACGTCGCTAAAGATCAGAGTACGCATGGGGGCTCGACTATTGCTCAGTTGGGGCTGCGCTCGCGCAGCGCGCTCAACTCCCGCCGCAGCTGGCGTAGTTCGCGCTGCATGTCGCCCAGGCGGGCGAAGGCGGCGGTGCTGCGCAGCCACTGGCCATGATCGAAGGCGGGGGAGCCGCTATAGATTTTGCCGGGATCGAGATCCCCATGGGTGCCGCTCTGCGCCGTGACCACCGCGCCGCGGCCCACGCGGCAGTGTCCGGCCACGCCCGCCTGCCCGGCCAGCAGGGCCCCCTCCTCGACGATCGTGTTGCCGGCCAGGCCCACCTGCGCGCATAAGACCACGTTGGCGTCCAGGCTGCAGTTGTGCGCCACTTGCACCAGGTTGTCGATCTTGACGCCATCCCCCACGCGCGTCACGGCCAAGCTGGCGCGATCCACGCAACTGTTGGCCTGGATCTCGACCCGGCTGCCGATCTCAACCGTACCCACCTGCGGGATTTTGGCTTGCGTACCATC
>JANWJU010000071.1 GCA_025451775.1 Terriglobales bacterium | reverse complement strand
GTGAAGCTGGAGCGCCCGTTGCAACTCACCCGGCAATAGCCGCCGGGCACGGGCCTCCACTGGTATCATCAGAAATGATGACGCGGGAGGAATTCGAGGCGAACGCGCTTCTGCGCTTGCAGCGGCTGTACCCGCAGGCCCGCTTCCTCAAAGCCGGCCAGCTGGAGATCGCCATCGTGCGCAGCCCCTCGGGCCAGCCCACCGCTCATCGCTTGCGCCTGACACGCGCCTGGGCGGCATTTTGCCAGAACGGCGAACGCTTCGATCTCGATACCTATTTGACGCGGGTGATCGGCACCGTCGATCACCAAGTTCCACCTGATTGGGACTCGGCCCGCAGCCTCATTTATCCCAAACTGATCACCTCGGGGCTGGTGAAGCGGAACCAACGGCCGGTGTTTTATCCGCTCGCCGGCGAGCTCGGCTACGTGCTCACCTGCGGCGATAACGACGTCTGGCTGGGCCACGGCCATTTCGAGGCCTGGGAGATTCCAGAAGAGTGCGTGCTCGCCGCCGCGCTCGAAAATCTCGAGCGGCTCTGGAACGACGCCACCGTGGTGGCGTGGACCATCCAGGACAATATTCGCGCCTTCCACGTCGAGGTCACCCACGGCCACAAGGCGGCATTCATTCTGGCGCCCCAGTTCCAGGACCGGGCCGCCGATCTGCTGCACACCGACGATTTCGCGGTCGCCATCCCCAACCGCAATTTTCTGGTCACCTTCGGCGCCGAGGACGAGGAGTTCATGCGCATCCTGCAGCCCGTGGTGCGCAAGGAGATCGCCGCCGGCTATCCGCTGAGCCGCCTGCTCATCCGCATCAACGCCGAAGGCTACAGCCTCGACACCCTGCCGATCGAATGAAATAACACGCGGGCACCCGGCTTCGCCGCCCGCTAAGCCGGCGGGGCGTCGCGGGGGCCCCTGAGCCCCGCTCGTGCCCCACCGGCTGGGCCGCCGCGCCACGGTTCGCGTTTTGTTACCATGCGCACATGGGCACTTCTCTGCTCCGCCGCGCCGCGCTAGGCGGCTTGATGACGATCATGGCGGGGGCGCTGGCCGCCCAGCAACGCCGGCCCAGCACCGCGCCGCCGGCCAAGCTGCCCGCCGGCGAGTACGCCACTTTCCTCACCAACAAAGGCACATTCGTCGCCGAGCTCTACCCCAAGCTGGCGCCCAAGGCGGTGGCCAACTTTGTGGAGCTGGCGGAGGGCAAACGCCCCTACAAGGACCCCTCGACCGGGGGGCTATCCATGGCCAAACTCTACGAGGGGCTGCTGTTTTTCCGCGCCCAACCGGGCGCGTTTCTCCAGGTCGGCGACCCCACGAACTCCGGCACCGGCAGCTTGGGATACACCCTGCCGTTGGAGAAAAACGACCTCAAGTTCGACCGCCCCGGACGCATGGCGCTGGCGCAATCGCCCGGCGATCCCACCTCGCGCGGCGCGCAGATTTTCTTCACCCTCAAAGCCTTGCCCGAATACAACGCCGACGGCTTCCTCATCATCGGTCAGATCGTGCGCGGCCTGCCGGTCGCCATCGCACTCTCCCAAGGCCCGAGCCAGGCGGGCACGCGGGACCGCCCGCGTTACCCCAACACGCTGAAAAGCGTCACGATCCAGGATATTAAATAACCTCCATGCCGCTGGACTGGACGCTCAACCCCAACGAAGCGCGCGTGCTCGGCGCCCTGATCGAAAAGCAGGTCACGACTCCCGAGTACTACCCGCTCTCGATCAACGCTTTGGTTAACGCCTGCAACCAGAAATCAAACCGCGAGCCGGTGATGCAGCTCGACGAGGACCAGGTCCGGCTGGCGCTGCGCAACCTGCAGGACAAGCGCCTGGCCGCGAGCCTGCACGAAGGCCGCGTGCCCAAGTATCAGCACCAGTTCCAGGAAGTGCTTAACCTCACCCGCGGCCAGACCGCGTTGATCTGCGTGCTGTTGCTGCGCGGCCCGCAGACGCCGGGCGAATTGCGCGGCCGCAGCGAACGCCTGCATGCGTTTGCCGAGCTGGACGAGGTGCAGACCGTGCTGCAGCAGCTCATGCAGCACGACCCGCCGCTGGCCACCCTGCTCCCCCGCCAGCCGGGGACGAAGGAGGCGCGCTACGCGCACCTGCTCGCGGGTCCGGTGGCCGCCGCCGATTTCAGCACGCCGGCGGCCGAGCCGCGCGAGTCGCGCGAGTCACTCCTGGAGCGGGTCGAGCGCCTGGAGGCTGCCGTGGCCGAGTTGCAGGCGCGGCTGCCGGGGCCATCCCATCGCGCGCTCATTGAAACGGCCTACGCCGCCTTCAATGATCGCGACATCGAGACCGTCCTCGCGCTCATGCGTCCCGACGTGGACTGGCCCAACGGCATGGAAGGCGGCCGCGTCCAGGGGCGCGCCGGAGTGCGTGAGTATTGGCTCCGGCAATGGGGGATGATTAATCCCCACGTTGACCCAGTGGCCATCGATGAGAGGAGTGCGGACGAGGCGGCGGTCACCGTCCACCAAGTGGTCCGCGATATGCAGGGCGCCATCCTCAGCGACGAACACCTGCTGCACATTTATTCGATCCGCGGCGGCCTGATCGCGCGCATGGATATTTTGGAATTTAAGTGATACGCTGAGTTCGCTGTAAGAGTGCTTCGAGTATCCCGTTGGGGATCGAAGAGGGAAGCCGGGTGAAAATCCCGCACGGCCCCGCCACTGTAAGCGGTGAGCCCGCCCTGTAGTCGCCACTCGGAATCGGTTTCCGGGGAAGGAAAGGGTGAGGCGTTGATCCGTAAGTCAGGAGACCTGCTCGAGGTGATTGGTCCGCACGCGATTCGAGGGGAATCGGTGAGCCCTACCGCCTGTCAAGCCGGTCGTTTCGGCAGGGCAGACGGTGCCCATCCTGTTTCTTCGGTGCTTGCGGACACGACGCTGGGCGCGGGCCCAGCCGAATCGGCTATCCCACTTTGCGGGTGGCCAGACACCGAAGACGTGCTCCATGTTTAAAAATGTTCTACTGGCGGCCGTGGCCCTGTTCGGGGTCCTCAGCCTGAGTGTATTTGCGCAATCCACCTCCATCCAAATCCATGGCATCGTCCGCGACGGCGTAGGCCGCTCCATCCCCGGCGCCTCCGTCACCCTCACCACCCCGCAAGGCGCCATCGCCGCCCAGGCAATAACCACGCTCCACGGCGGCTTCCAACTGCAAGCGCCGGCCGGCAGCTATCAAATCCAGGTGCACAAGCCGACGTTTGCCGCCTATCGCGATGCCATCCAGATCACGGCACGCGCGGCGCTGCCGCTGCAGATCACGCTCGGCCTGGCCCCCATGCAGCAAACCCTGGTGGTCACCGCCACCGGCGTGGCCACGCCAGAGACGCAACTTGGACAATCCGTTCAGGTGTTGGATGCCCAAGCCATCCATGCGCGCAACGGGCTGACGCTGGCGGATTCACTGCGCGATCTCACCGGCCTGGAAGTCTATGCCGATGGCGGCTTCGGCGCCGCCACCTCGGTAAGCCTGCGCGGCGCCGAACCCAGCTTCACCAAGATCCTGCTCGACGGCGCGCCGCTGCAGACGTTCAATTTTGGCGCCTACGATTTCTCCACCCTGCTGCCGGCCGCGCTGGAATCCGCCACCGTGGTGCACGGCGGCGACAGCGTGGTCTACGGCAGCGATGCCGCCGCCGGCGTGATCGATCTGCGCAGCCGCAGCGGCGCCGGCGTGGCCGCGCCCGAGCTGGTGGTGGACACCATGGGCGGCAGCTTCGACACCGTGCAGCAGACCACGCAGCTGCTGGGGCAGTGGCGCCCCATCGACTACACCTTGACCTTTGGTTATCTCAACACCCACAACCAGATTCCCAACAACAAGGCTTGGAACCAGACGTGGGCGGGCAACATCGGCATCCGCTTGCCGGCGCGCGCCTCGCTGCGCCTCAATCTGCGTCATATCACCAGCCGCACCGGCGTGCCCAACACCTACGAGTTTTTCGGCGGCCTCACCGATGACGCCTGGCAGCACCGGGGCGAGACCTACGGCTCGGCACTGCTGCAGCAACAAACAACCGCGCACTGGCACAGCCAGGTGACCCTGAGCCAAACCTCGCTCAATTACTTCGAGGAGATCGCCGCGCCCACCGGCACCCCGTTCGACCCCTTCGGCTTCGGCGCCAACTACCTCGGCAACCCGGTCACCATCGTGGGCGCCAACGGTTACACCACCACCGGTCAGGCGATTTTGGACTTCGGCGGGCTCCCCTTCCCCTCGCCCTACGCTTCCGACTCGCTGGGCCGCCATCTAACCGCGGAAACCAGCTACGCGCTCGCCCCGCAGTGGACGATCGTGGCGGGCTACCGGTACGACCACGAGCAAACCGTGACCGCACCGCGGGTCGCGTGGCACAACAATGGCGTGTTCACCGAACTCAGCGGCGGGCTGGGGAACCGGGTGTTCGGCACCGCCGGCATATCCGAGGATATGCAATCCCGCTTCGGCCCGGCCTTCAACCCGCAGGCCAGCCTGGCTGTGCTGCCCCGCCTGAGCCGGGGCGGATGGTGGAACGAAATCCGTCTCCACGCCAACGCCGCCAGCGGAACCAAAAACCCCACCGTGGCCGATGATCAATCCTCGTTGTACGAGATTGCCCAGCAAACGCACACTCGGCTGGGCATCGCGCCGATACATCCCCAGCGCGCGCACACCTTCGAGCTGGGCGTAGACCAGTACCTCGCCCACGACCAGGCACGGCTGAGCTTGACGTGGTTCGACAACCGCTACGACGACCTGATTCAATTTGTGCCCTATACCGCCTTCCCGGCCCTGGGCCTGTCCAGCGCGGCGGCGGCGGCGGCGCAAACGCTCGGCGGCGCCTATCTGAACGCGCAAACCGAATCGGACAAGGGGATGGAAGCGGAGCTGGAAGCGAGCCATGGCGGCTGGCACGGCCGCCTCGCCTACACCTATCTCGTGCCGGTGGTGCTGCGCAGCTTCAGTTCCGACGCCCTCAACCCCGCCTACAACCCCGCTTTCCCCACCATCCCCATCGGCGCCTACGCGCCGCTGGTCGGCGCCCGCCCCTTTAATATCGCGCCCGAGAGCGGCTCGATCGTGGCCGGCTACAACGCCGCGCGCTGGATGGCGCAAACCAACCTGACGGTCGAAAGCCGCCGCGACGCCAGCACCTTCCTGCTGGACGGCTACTTTGGCGATTCCATGCTCTTGCCGAACCACGACCTGGCGCCGTCCTTTGCCTCGTGGAACCTGAGCGCGGCTTATGCCCTGACGGCGCGCATCCGCGTGGAGGGGGTGCTGGAGAATGTGCTGAACCAGAACTTTCAGGAGGTGTTCGGCTATCCCAGCCTGGGCCGCGCTGCCCGTATCGGCGTGAGCTTCACGCTCAGCAAATCCCGGTAGGCGGCCAGTGGGAGCCGAGCGGCGGGCGAAGGCTAGCGGTGATCGCCGGCCCGCGCCGCCGAGCGCTGGGAACGGGCTTTTTCCTCGTACATCATCTGATCGGCGCGCTCCAGGAGTTCGGAGGCACTCTCGTTGGGCCGGTGCGCGACCGCTCCAATACTGGCCCCGACATAGACGATTGCGCTCGTGCCCGCTCGCTCCAGCACGAACTCGCCGAAGGCCTGGCTGCGGATACGCTCCACGACGTCTTGCGCCGCCTCCAGCGTCGCCCCGTACATGATCGCCACGAACTCGTCGCCCCCCCAGCGGCACATCAAATCCGAGTCCCTGAGGCAACGCCGCACGCTATTCACGAACGCCTTGAGCAGAGAGTCCCCCTGGGCGTGGCCGTGGGCGTCATTTACCGCCTTGAAGTTGTCCAAGTCGAGCAAGAGGACGCTCAACGCTTCACCATTCGCGATGCCCTCCTCCACGGCGCTCTCCGCCCGCCGCCGATTGCCCAGACCGGTCAAGGAATCGGTCTCCGCCAACACCGCCGTCGCGCGCAGTTTCTCCCGCGCCGACGCCAATTCCCGCTCCCACTCCCGCGCTTTGGCCGCACTCTCTTCCTGTACTCGCTCCGCCATGCTCCGCAGTTCGTCCATATGCGCGACCAGTTGCCGCCGCACCTCCACAATCGAATCCAGATGCGTGATCGATTCCACCTTGCCGGCAATTTGGCGTAACTCCTTTCCGTGTGCCGCCCCCGTCTGCGCCATGGTCGCCCCCGCGTCGGCCATGATGCGAATGATCTCCAGATACTCCAACTCCCGCTGGTTGATCACCTCGACCAGCGCCTTGATGGCCTGCTCCAGATCGGCACGGCTGCGCTTGACGTTCGCCGGGCTGGGATCGGCCCGCAGATAGGCCAGGATCACCCGCAGTTCGCGGAGGAATTGTTGCCCTTCGCCCGCCGCCATGGCGCCCACCGCCGATTCCAGCGCCTCCAGCGCGCCTAGGTACGCCTCCAACGTCAGCCGCCCGCGGCTGCGTAGATCGTCCCAATCGTCCAGATACTTTTTGACCGAGATCATGGTTGCCGCCTCGGCCGCACCCGCGCGGCCCTCCACGGGTAATATAGGACCAATAGCCTGATCTTTACATAACATTCCTCTGCGTCTCTATTGGCGATTGCGTCACAGTCAGCGCCATTCGAGACAAGGAGTGACTCGCCCGCCCGCGCTACGCGCGCTGGGCACCGGGTGCCGTCCGTTGGAGCGAGCTTCGATTGGAGGCAAGCGAGGACGCCTGCTCGGCTGGTAGCATCCTCGACGCCACCCCCCAAAGGGGTGGTTCGCCACCTTGTAGCGGATCGCTTCCGTGATGGTCACACTGTGAGCATCACGCGCTTAAGGGCGGGATTCGATTGGCCGACACCGCTGGGAATGCGCGGGGCAACCCAAGCTGCGGCCAGAGGCGTGAGCGGCAGTCCCAGTTCGCGCCGCAATCCCCTCCGAGGCGCCATGATTTCTGGGTGTGAGCCCGCGGGCGAGGAGGCGCGAGCGCCTTTACAGCTCGCGCCGCAAACACTTGAGGGTGCGGTGCCCTGCTCCGCCGGCGCAACTGTGGGGGGCGGAGCGCTGGGGCGGCGAAGAGGAGGCGCCAGAGGCGGAAACCGTCACCTGGGGCTTCGCAGGGCATTTTTCGCGCGCGCCGCGCGCGAAAAATGGCGGGGACGACGGGGCTCGAACCCGCGACCTCCGACGTGACAGGCCGGCGTTCTAACCAGCTGAACTACGTCCCCGCACTGGGCGGCCACCGTGCCGGACGATGGTGGGCGATATCCGGCTCGAACGGATGACCTTCTGCTTGTAAGGCAGACGCTCTAACCAACTGAGCTAATCGCCCCGTGGTCAGATGCCTATTGTACCGCGATTCCAGCCAGCGCCTGCTGCCAATCGGCGAGGATATCGCGGGCGTCCTCGATGCCCAAACTGAGCCGGACGAGGTTGTCGCCAATGCCCAGGCGCTGGCGTTCATTCGGGGCCAGATCACGGTGAGAAGACGAGGCGGGATGCATCACGAGCGTCTCCACATCGCCCAAGCTGGTGGCCGGCACGCACAGCCGCAGGCGGTCCAGCACCGCGAACGTGGCGGCACGGCTGGCAGCCTTCAGCTCGAAGGCCACCATGCCGCCGAACAGGCCGGGAGTGAACTGGCGCCGGGCCAAGGCATGGTCGGGATGGTCGGGCAGGCCGGGATAGAGGACGCGGCTGATGGCAGGATGCCCACGCAGCCCATCGGCGACCTGGGCGGCGTTCGCCGATTGGCGTTCCACGCGCAGCACCAGCGTGCGCAGGCCGCGCAGGATGAGCCACGCCTCAAACGCGCCCAGCACCCCGCCGGCGAGGCGGCGGACGCGCTCCAGAGCTGGCCGCTCACTCACGCTCGCGGCGACCACGCCACCCAGCACGTCGCCATGGCCGGAGAGGTATTTGGTGGCGCTGTGCACGCAATAGTCGGCGCCCCACTGCAGCGGACGCAGCAGGACCGGCGTGGTGAAGGTGGCATCGACGAGCAGCTTGGCGCCAGCGGCGTGGGCCTTGGCGGCGAGTTGCGCGATGTCGGCCACGCGCAGCCGGGGGTTGGACATGGTCTCGGCCATGACCAGCCTGACGCCCGGACCGGAGAGAGCGGCGTCGAGGTCTTCGGGGCGAGTCAAGTCGGCGAAACGGACGTCCACGCCCAACGGCTCCAAAACATGCCGCAACAGGGCGACCGTGCCCCCGTAGACATCCTCAGCGCAGACCACGCACTCGCCGGGCTTGATGCCGCTCGCCACCACCGCGGCGTGCAGCGCGGCCATGCCGGAGCCGAACGCCAGCGCCTGCTCGGCGCCTTCAAGATCCGCCATCGCCCGTTCCAAAACCGCCACCGTGGGGTTGGACCAGCGGGCGTAGAGGTAACCCGGCGCCCCGGCCGCCACCGCCTCCTGTTCGGCCATGCTGCCGTGGCGGAAGGTGGCACTGCTCACAATCGGCGGCTGGGTGGGTTCTCCGGCCGGTTGCCCGTGGTCTAATCCGCCGGCGTGGACGGCGCGCGTCGCTAATCTTCTAGGCAGTTCCATAGCGCCTCCAATGTAGCATCGTGCTGCGCTTCCCGGCTGGATCGAGCGGCCCTCACGGTATGATGGCGGATATGGCGGACGTGCTGGACCTGCGCCAGTTTCGCTGTTCTCAACTCGATCCGCTGCTGGCGGCGGAGACGGCGGAGTGGAGCGAGATCTTGAACTGGGATTACGGCTCCTCGGCCGAGCTGATCCGGCAGTATATCGAGGCGCGCATCCTCCCCGGCTACGTCCTGGTCGAGCGTGTGCCCGGAGACCACCACAATCCGGGCCGCACCACCCCCCTCGGCTACGGCTTCTTCATCTATGAAGCCCGCAAGGGCATGATCGGCAACCTGTTTGTCCTGCCCGCGCACCGCGGTACGGAGCACGCCGCCGAACGTTACCTGCTGGACCATATCATCCAGACGCTGCGCGCCACGCCCGGGCTGGAGCGCATCGAGGCGCAGCTCATGCCTTTCGCCCCCACAGCGCTGGCCTCGAGTTTCGAAGGGAACGGGTTCGAGAGCTACCGGCGGGTGTTTTTGCAGCTCGACATGACGGCGGGGCCCACGCCCCCGGCGCCGGCGGCCGAGGTGGACCACTATCGCGGCTTTCGCCTGGAACCGTGGGGTGGGGCCAGCTATGAAGAGGCGGCGCGGCTGATCCTGCGCGCGTACCAGAACCACATCGACAGCCAAATCAACGACCAGTACCGCAGCTTCGCGGGCGCGGTGCGGTTCATGCACAACATCGCCCACTATCCCGGCTGCGGCATCTTCGATCCCACCGCATCCTTCATCGCGCGCTCGCTGCCGGGGGCGGGACTGGAGGGGATGGTGCTGGTCTCGCGCGTGCGCCGCGACGTGGCCCACATCACCCAGGTCTGCATTCAACCCGAGCGCCAAGGCCAGGGCCTGGGCACGGCGTTGATCCGGCGTTGCCTGCAGACCCTGCGGCAGCGCGGCTTACGCGCCGCCACGCTCACCGTCACCGCCGGCAACACGGCGGCGCTGGCGCTCTACCGCCGCCTCGGGTTCACGCGCCTGAGCGAGTTCGACGCCTACGTCTGGGACCGTTCCCGCACCGGCCCCGGGGGCACGCCATGAGCGCCCGCTGGCGCGCCCTGGTGCGGTACCAGTGGGAGCTCGTGCGTGACACTGGCCGCTTACTCGGCCCCAGTGCCCGCATGCTGACCACCACCGAAGCCCACACCTACGCCTACTCGGTGTCGGCCAACTTCCTGCTGGCCTCGCTGCCCTTTTTATTTTTGCTGCTCTGGATCTCCCGCCAGGCGCTGCCCAGCCTGTTTGCCACCCAGCAGGCGGTGATTGGGCAGATGGTGGCCAATTATCTGCCCGCTGGCCAGCAGCGCATCATGGCCGATGCCAGCCGCTTGGCCAGCCGCCACACGGTGCAGATTTTTTCCATCGTCATGCTGGCCATCAGCAGCAGCGGCGTGTTTTTGCCGCTGGAGGTGGCCCTCAACAGCATCTGGGGGTTCAAGCGCAACCGCAGCTACCTCGCCAACGGCGCCGTGTCGCTGGGACTGGCCGTCGCCTGCGGCGTCATCGCCTATGCCTCGGTGCTGGCCGCCAGTTTGTGCGCGGCGCTGGCGAAGTTCGTTTTTCCAATAGCCTGGACGGGTGTGACCGGGGCGCTGACCTCGTTTTTCGTGACCCTGTTCTCGGTGCCGGCGGCGATCACGGTGTTCTTTATCATTTATTGGAAGCTGCCCAACGGCAACGTGCCCGCGGCGCAGGTGTTCCCGGCGGCGCTCTACGCCGGGTTACTCGCCGAGGCGTTCAAGACGGTGTTCCCGTGGCTGCTCCCCTGGCTCGATTTCCCCAGCGTGTACGCCAGCCTGGCCATTCCCGTGACGCTGCTGGTGTGGGGCTACGGCGGGGCGCTGCTGCTGCTGTTCGGCGCCAGCCTCTCAGCGCGGGGCGTGGCGCGGCTGCCCGCGCTGCATATCAAGCTGCCCCACTACGCCGAGTTGCGCGCCTGGTACCTTACCCACGGCCACAAATCGGAAGCCGCCGCGGCGGCGGCCAAGCAGAGCTGAGTGGCGTCGTTGCGGGCGGCGTTTTATGCTATAAACGAAAGACGGTCCCGCCACGCACTCCTCAGTAGCTCAATGGCAGAGCATCCGGCTGTTAACCGGAGGGTTGTAGGTTCGAGTCCTACCTGAGGAGCCAATTTTTTGCCCTTCGAAAGTTGGCTCTACGCCAACAGCGGGGGACCTCGGAGCGTCGCAGCCCACAGCTCAGCAGCACCGCCAGGATCGCCCTGTCGCGCCGCCCCTTGGCCAAGGCTCAATCTGTAGGGCGACTCCTAATTGAGCAGGCGGCGGGCCTGTTCTGCTTATTTTGGACGAGCGCGACATCCGATCTCCCTTCGAGCAGCAACGGCATGCCCGACAAGGTGAACTTGCGGACACCGCTCCTGTAGAACCGCTCCAGAGCGCCCGTAGAGCGCTGCGGCTGGCATTTGGGCCATAGCCAAAGAACAGGCGTCCGCAACTGGACGCAGAAATCTACGATCCGCAGGCTGTGCAACCGGGCACAGTCTGCGCCAATTGCATTGACCTAGAATTGTGGTGGGTTCGGCTCGGGGGAAAGCGCTCGTCGGCAGTATTCCGCCTCGTGAGCTGAAGAGTCATAACCACGAATAATTCGCCCAAATCCGTTCTTCCACTTTATGGCTTGCCCTTGATCGCTTCGGCTCTCTGCATGAGCTGTCTCGGTCTAGGCTTGATTGCGCAAACCCCCGTCGCACAGACTCGCGCCCCGCAAGTCTTGGCGCCCGCGCCCGCTAGGGTCTGCGAGGCGCCGCCCTGCCCGACCACCTTGGACGATCACTTCCGTATGTTCACCAGTTCGGTCTTCAGTTGGGATACGCCGGTGACGCCCTTGATCGTGATGGTGCCGCTCCAGCACTTTACCTCCCACGGCGGTTATCGCGATGGCGAAAAAGGCTACGTCAACCAGTACAAGGTAGCCATGTACGACACCATCGACTTCACGTTCCAGCGGCATTTTCTTTACCCCGCTTTGTTTCATCAGGATGAAAACTACGTCCTGCTTGGCGCCGGCAATCCCTTCGGAGCCCGTGCCCATCATGCGCTGGGTCACCTCCTAATGACCCGATCTGCCGACCACTCCCATACCGAGTTCAATGCCTCCGGCATACCGGCGGCGGCCACCACCGCGCTAGTCAGCGATTTGTACCAGCCAGCCACGCTGCGCACCACATCCCAATTCGCCACCAATTTCGGCTTGAATATCGTCCTGCGCGTGTTCGGGGATCTGATGATGGAATTTATGCCGAAGCTCTGATGGAAACGGACGTTCATCCGGCGGGCTGCTTTGGCGCTTGGTGCATTCCGAGGATTTCCTTGGCCGACGCCGCTGAATTGGGCAATCGTTGGCATGCCGGCGGCGACTGCGGCCGTGGTTAACAGCCCGGAGAAAGGTGCTCCGCCGCCATTCTCCGTTCGTGTTTTCGGACCTGTGCCCGCCTCGGGGCGCCAATTTTTCGGCTCACCACCATTCGTGGGGTCGCTGCCGCTGCCACCCGGCGCTGGTCGCTTGGCGGCGCTCATTGCCCCACTCTGCTGGTGGCATCTTCCCAGTAGGGCTAGCTGCATTGCGCTAGACTTGTGCTCATGTTAGCAAGCCAGTGGCTCGCCACTTTTCGCTGGGTCGCTCCCGCTGCCACCCCTGCGCTGCGCGCTGGGGGCCCCGGCGCTGCCACCCGTTGAGGCGGGGAGTCACACCGCAATCGCATCGGCCGAAGAACTCGATCGTGAGCTTCTTCCGGATGCTGGGCCCTGGCATCATTACCGGCGCAGCCGATGACGATCCTTCCGGCATTGCGACCTATTCGCAAGCCGGCGCGCAGTTTGGGTTCGGACAGCTCTGGACCGCGCTGTACCAGCTACCGCTGATGTTGGCCGTGCAGGAAGCATGCGCGCGCATCGGGATGGTCACCGGCAAAGGGCTGGCTGGCGTAATTCGCGAGCATTACACGCGCAAAATCCTTGTGGGCGTCGTCCTGCTGGTGGCGGTCGCAAACATCATCAACATCGGCGCTGATATTGGCGCTGTCGCGGCGGCGGGACGATTGGTCGTGAAGGTGCCGTTCTGGACGCTGGCGGTAGCCACGGCCGTACTGTTGATGGTGTCCGAGGTCGTCATTACCTACAAGACGTATGCCAGTGTGCTGAAGTGGCTGGCGCTGGCGCTGCTTTCATATCCGGCCACGGCATTTATCGTGAAGCAGCCGTGGAAGCAGATCCTGTACGCGACGGTGGCCCCGCACATCGAGCTCACCTTCGCATTCTTTTTCATCATTACGGGGGTGTTCGGCACATCGATTTCGCCTTACATGTTTTTCTGGCAAGCCTCCGAAGAGGTGGAAGAAGAGCAGGCCATCGGAATGCCGAAGCGTAAGGATGGATCCCCGAAGCTGCCACGACGTTTACTCCGCAACATGCGGATCGACACACTGGTAGGGATGATTTTCGCGGAACTCGGACAGTGGTTCATCATCATTACAACCGCCTCGGTGCTCTTCAAGCACGGCACGACCACCATCAATACCCCCGCCGATGCCGCCAAGGCATTGGAGCCTTTAGTGAGGTCCTTCCCCAACTCGGGCCAGATAGCGAAGGACCTTTTTGCTGTCGGGGTGATTGGGTTGGGGTTATTGGCGATCCCAGTGCTGGCGGGTTCAGCCGCGTATGCGCTGGCGGAGGCGTTCGGCTGGAAGGAGGGGCTTTCGAAGAAATTCAAGCAGGCGCGCGCTTTCTATGCCGTCATCGTCGTGTCCATTGTGATCGGCCTGCTGATGAACTTCATCGGTATCGACCCCATGAAGGCCCTGGTGTATACCGCAGTCTTCAACGGGGTGGCGGCCGTCCCGCTGCTGTTCCTGATTGCGAAGATCAATGCCAGCCCACGGATACTGAGGAACCATCAGGGCGGTGTGCTTTCGCGCACATTTGTCTGGGCAACTTTCGGCGTGATGGGGCTTTCCGCAGTGGCCCTTCTGTTCACGCTGATTTTTCAGCACCCTGCATATTAGGGCGATCCTGTGGCTCGCCACTTTTCGCTGGGTCGCGCCCGCTGCCACCTCTGCGCTTCGCACGGGGGGCGATTTAATGGCCTGGCTGCGGTGTTTGCCGAAGCAGGGAGTCCTCGCCGTCCAGAGCGGCCGGGCCAATGGAGGTGAGCGCGTAGTCCGAAAAGGTGATGTCGAGGGTGGCGTGCCCGAACATACGGACTTGGGAGACACTATGGTTGTTGACCGGCAGCCAGAACTTACCAAACTTCCGGTTCTGATAATTGAAGTCAATGCGGCTCACCCACCAGGAGTTCGTCTTGGTGGGTTGCCCGTCGAGGCGCTCGACCCCGAAATCCCGTGGGTTGATCCAAAGCGTGCCAGTGAACGAAAAGCGCGACAGGGCTTTCAGTGGCGTTAAGGCCAGAATGTAGCTGTTGTCCGGGTCCGCTTCGTCACCGGGTTTGAAGCTGGTATTCATGTCGGCGTGCGGGGACGCCACCAGCGTGAAGGCGTAATTTCCAGGCACCAACGCGCTGCCGTCGCGGAAATCGATCACAGCCTCCTGCCGTTCGCCGCTCAAAAAGGGCTTCAGAATGTGGTCCTGGAGCATGGTCGAACCGGATTCGGAAATGATGGTATAGGATTTCGGCGCCAATCCATCATAGGCCAGCCGCACATCCATGTCGGCGGTCTGGTGGGACAAGCCTTCGCTTTCCAGGTGATAGTGGATCATTGCGGTAAAGGCGCGCAGGTCCAATCGCCGAGCGGCGTTGGTCGCGACCATGCGCCGTACCACTTCCTGCGTGGAGAGCGCGCCGGGCGGCTGCGCGGCCTGTCGCGGCCGGAAGCCCAACAGCATCGTCACCGCGGACACCAACGCAATGGTCCCAGTCAGAACCAACCTGCCTGCCGGTTTGATCGCATTTGACATTGAACACGCCGTCACGGGCCGGACCGAACTGAAGATTCCCCAAGGCCGACTATGCCACCATGCAAACGTGAAAACTGTCCGGTATTGGACCCGGCGCGGGAACGCGCCGCGCCGCCACTTTTCCCTTGAGGGTAGGTCGATGGTGGCTCTCCCGGCCTGAATCCACAGCCCACGCCGCTGCCCCCGGCACCGTCGCCCCCTCGCGGTCGAAGCTGATTCCCTGCTGCCTCGCAAGGCAGCAATCCTCGGCTACAGTGGGCACTGCAAGCGGCCCACCGTGGCCACCAGGCGGCGCCCCGCGCGACCCCGTGGCGCGAGGCGTGGATCCATGGCAGAATTGTGAGGCGGCGGCGAGGCGCTGCGCCGCCGCGGCGAGGATGCCGCGCAGGCTAATGTCTGAATTGGAATGCGTTTTGGGCCGGTAGCTCAATTGGCAGAGCAAGTGACTCTTAATCACTAGGTTGAAGGTTCGATTCCTTCCCGGCTCACCACCCTCGTCGTGATCCCCCGTATGCCTCGATCGCAATTCGCCGCCGTGACGCTCGCCGTGGCCTGGGCCGCGGGCTTCGGAGTGGGGCGCGCCGCCGCGCAGAAGGCGGCGCCCTGCGCTGCGAATGCGGCGACGGCACGCTTGGAACAACAGTTGTTTACCATGATTAACGCCGCTCGCGCCGCCGCCGCCGTGCCGCCGCTGCGCCGGAGCACCCCCGCCGCCGATGCCGCCCGCTGCCACTCCGAGGAGATGGCACGCCGAGGCCGGCTCAGCCACGCTGGCGCTGATGGAAGCGATATTGGCGAACGGCTGCGCCAGGCCGGCGCCGCGTGGTCGCGCGCGGCGGAAAACGTGGGCGAAGCGCCCAGCATCGCGGCCGTGCAACGCCTGATGATGGACGAGCCCCGCGGCCAACCCAACCACCGCGCCAACATCCTCGATCCCCACCTGACGCGGCTGGGCGTGGGCATCGCACGCCGCGGCGCAATGCTGTTCGTCACCGAGGACTTCTACACCCCGCTGCATGACTGAACCCCCACACCCCACCCCAACGCCCCCGCCGGCGTTGGGGGCCGACGCTATGGCGCGTAATCAAGCCGCGCCCACCCAAGCCACGCCCGCCGAGGGCATGGCGCCAAGTAACGACGCGCCCCATGCGGCGCTGCGCTACCGCGACTTTCGCCTCTACCAAGCCGCGCGCCTCAGCTCGGTGCTCTCCTCCGAGATGGTGGCGGTGGCCGTGGCCTGGCAGGTCTACGAGACCACCCACCGCGCCGTCAGCCTGGGCTACGTCGGACTGGCCCAGTTCCTGC
>JANWJU010000070.1 GCA_025451775.1 Terriglobales bacterium | reverse complement strand
TGGTTCAGGCCGGGAAGCATTTCGTTTTGCACGCAGCCGGGGAGGAAGACCACCCGCGCGCGGCGCTCACCTTCGGCGGCGAAGGTCTGGCCGAAGGCGGCAAAGGCTGGTTGATCGAGGCGGGGGCAGAGGGCGGCGCGGCTTCCGGCGATGCGGTCCAACCTGAGGGCCTGCGCCCAGGCGATCAGGCGCGCGGCGGCACGGCGGCGGCGGGGATGCGGCACCAGGCCGTGCAGCAACCAACGCTGCCAGAACGGCGGCTGCCGTTGGGCGAACATCTCGGCGCGGGCGCGCTCGATGATGGCGCCGTAGTCCACCCCGGAGGGACAGGCGGTGGCGCAGGCGCGGCAGTCGAGGCAGCGGTCCATGTGCAGGCGGAAGCCGTCGTCGAGCGGCAGGCGGCCGGCATCGGCTAGCGCCACCTGGTAGATGCGGCCGCGCGGCGAGTCCAGCTCCTCGCCCAGCAGGCGGTAGGTGGGGCAGGCCTGCAGACACAGGCCGCAGCGCACGCAGCGCGTGTAGTCGGCGGCGCGCGGCGCGTCCGGCGTGCGGAAGGCGCTCTCAGGCGCTGGGGCCACAGTCTTCTCCATGAAAAAGGCCGCCCGGATCGAGTTCCTGTTTGAGACGCCGCATCAGCCCCGCCGCCGCGGGCGCGACAGGCGGAGGCGGCGGCGCCGGCTCGACATGGAACGCCCCGACGCCGAGCCGCCCCGTAACCGAAAGTTGCTGATGCCGCTCCTCCCACGCTTGCAGGGCCGCGACCGCCTGCGCCGGCGGGTAGACGGCGTTGGTGGGCGGCGTGGCGGCGGGCCATGCGCCTTCCGTAATCTCCGGCGCGCCCAACCGGCTCATCTCCCTGCGGTAGCGCCCGCGCACCGCCGCGCTGCCGGCGTAGGTCACGGTCACGGCGCGCTCGCCGCCGCGCGCCTGCAGCTCGATCGCCAGCGGCCGCAGGGGTGAGTGCAGCAGACCGCTACGGATCGCCTCCACCTGCGGCCATGACAGCCCGCGGAAACACGCGCTCTCGATCCCCTGCGGTCGCGGAAACACCTTGAAGTTCACCCCGGTGAGGATGCCCAGCGCTCCGCGCGCGCCGATCATCAGCTTCATCCAGTCGTAACCGGCGACGTTTTTCACCACCGTCCCACCGCAGTGCACGATCTCACCCCGGTCGTTGACCATCTCCAGCCCCAACACGAAATCGCGCACCGTGCCGAAGCGCTGCCGCAGCGGGCCGCTGCCGTGCCGGGCAAGGACCGCGCCCAGCGTGGTGCGCTCGGGTTCGGCCACATCGATCGGGACAAACTGGCCGTGCCCGGCCAGCAGGGCGTTGAGCGCCGCCACCGTCAGGCCGGCGTCGGCGCCGACGGTCAGATCGCCGGGCTGATAAAAGCGCACCGCCTGCATGGGCCGCAGATCGAGGTGCACATGGCCGCATTTCGAGGCGGCGCAACTGATGCCCGCTTCGCCGGCGGCGCGCACGCACGCGGCGGCTTCCGCCGGCGTGGCCGCGGAAACGTTCACAGGCCCTCCCGGTACAGCGCCGCGTTGCCGCGAATCTCGCCGCACAGGCGCGACTGGGGAATCATTTTATTGGGGTTGAGCAGCCCGTCCGGATTGAACGCCCGGCGTATGCGCTCCATGTAAGCCAGGTCCGCATCCGAAAAAATCAGCGGCATCAGGTCCTGCTTTTCGATCCCCACGCCGTGTTCGCCGGTGATGCTGCCGCCCGCCGCCACGCAGACCTGAATGATGTCGTGGCTGCAGGCCAGGGCGCGCGGCAGCTCCCCCGCCCGCTCATCGAAGAACACCAGCGGGTGCAGATTGCCGTCGCCGGCGTGGAACATGTTGCCGATGCGGAAGCCGTGCCTCCGTCCCACGGCCTCGATCTCCTCCAGTACCGGGGCGATGCGGGTGCGCGGGATGACGCCATCCATGACGTAATTGTTGGGGCTGATGCGGCCCATGGCCCCGAAGGCGTTCTTGCGCCCCTTCCACAACAGCTCGCGCTCCGGGGCGTCGGCCGCGCGGCGCACACTGCGCGCCCCGGCGGCGCGGCAGATGGCTTCCACCCGCTCCGCGTCCTCCTCCACCTCCTCGCGCAGCCCCTCGACATCCATGAGCAGCACCGCGGCCGAATCCATCGGGTAGCCGGCGCCGGTGGCGGCTTCGATGGCGCGCAGACAGAAGCCGTCCATCATTTCGCAGGCCGACGGCGTGATGCCCGCCGCGGTGAGCGCCGTCACCGTCTCCGCCGCCTGCCCCACCTGATCGTAAATGGCCAGCAGCGTCCCCACCGCCTCCGGCAGACGGGTCAGCTTGACCGTCACCGCCGTCACCAGCGCCAGCGTCCCTTCGGAACCAACCACCACCCCGGTCAGATCCCAGGCGCCCGCCAGGGCCTCGCCCGCTTTGCCGCCCAGTTGCGCCACCGAGCCATCCGCCAGCACAATCTCCAGGCCGGTGACGTGGTTCACCGTCACCCCGTGCAGCAGGGTGTGCGGTCCGCCGCTGTTTTCCGCCACGTTGCCGCCCAGGGTGCAGGCGCGCTGGCTGGAGGGATCGGGGGCGAAATAAAAACCGGTGGGCGCCAGCGACTGCGACAGTTCGAGGTTCACCACCCCGGGTTCGACCACCGCCCGGGCATTTTCCACGTCCACCTCGAGTATGCGGCGCATGCGGTTGAAGGCCACCACCACTCCGCCCTCGCGCGCCACCGCGCCGCCGCTCAGCCCGGTTCCCGCGCCGCGCGCCACGATGGGCACGCCCGCCGCCGCCGCCGCCCGCACAATCGCCGCCACCTGGTCACGCGAGCGGGGAAATACCACCAGGTCTGGCTGGGCGCGATCCACGCCGCCGTCATATTCATAGAGCGTGCGCGCCAGCGGGTCGGTGAGCACGTTCTCGGCCCCGAGTTTCGCGGTCAGATCAGCGGCGAGGCGCGCAAGCGGCGGCATCGAGCTCAGTATGGCAGGGGAATCTTGCACAGGGAACGGTGAACAGTGAACAGTGAACAGTGCTAGGACCAGAGGGGGGACAAGGCGGCCAGGACGTCGGCGAGGGTGATGTCGGCCACCGCGCCACGCAGCGCCACCACCGCGCCGGGAGAGAGGGGCACAGGATCGAAGGCGGCGACTTCGCCCAGGGTAAGCACGCGCGAGCCGACCGCGGCGGCGATGTGCGAAGGTCCGGTGGGGTTGGTGAGCACCACGCGGCACCGTGCCAACGCCCCGGCCAGCGCGGCGATGCTCAACCCGCTCATCACCCGCACGCCGGAGATGGCCCGAAGCGGGTCGAGAATCTCCGCGCTCTCCTCCGGTCCGGCGAAGACCACCACATCAGCTTTTTCCGCGTACACCTGCGCCACCGCCGCGAAACGGTCCGGCGGCCAGCGCCGCGACGGGTGTCCGGCGCCGGGACACAGTCCGAGTATCGGCCGCTCGCCCTCGAATCCCGGCGGCGGCGGCGGCGGAGTGAGGCGCGGCACCTGTTGCGCTGCCGCCACATGGATGCCGAGCGGCACCAGCACCTGCAGGTAGCGCTCCAGCAGACGGCCGTGGGGATCATCGGGCGGCGGCTTGCGGTTGATCAGCGTGGGGACGGAGCGCGTGGGCCGCAGCATGGCCACCCGCTCGGGTATCCCCGCCAGAAACGCCAGCCAGTTGGTCTCTTTGAAGGAGTGCAGATCCACCGACAGATCAAAGCGCGCCCGCCGCAGCCGCCACAGCAGGCCGGGGAATTCGGCCAGCGCCCGCAGCCAGGAACGCTTCCAGGCCACCCGGTCGAGCGTCCACACCGTCTCGAAGCCGGCCAGGCGATAGATGCCGTCGGCGCCCCGCCCGGTGAGCACAGTGAGCGCCGCTTTGGGGAAGCGGGCCCGCAGCGCCTGGGCGGCCGGAAGCGCCATCACCGCATCGCCCAACTGGCCGAGATGGATGAGCAGAATGCGGCGGGGGCTCGACATCCCTCGGCTATTCCCCCATCACCTTGATGACCACCCGCTTGCGCCGCTGACCGTCAAACTCCGCATAGTAGATCTGCTGCCAGGGACCGAAGTCGAGTTTCCCCTTGGTGATGGGCACGATCACCTCGTGGTGCACCAGCAGGCTCTTGAGATGAGCGTCGCCGTTGGTTTCGCCGGTGCGGTGGTGCTGGTAGTCGGCACGGAACGGCGCGAGATGCTCCAGCCAGGCGTCAATATCCCGCAGCAGTCCGTCTTCGGCGTCGTTGACCCACACGCCGGCCGTGATGTGCATCGCCGAGACCAGCACCATGCCCTCGGCCACGCCCGACTGGCGTACCTCGGCCGCAACCTGATCGGTGATGTTGATGTACTCGCGGTGCTTCTGCGTGTTGAAGACCAGGTAGGCGGTGTGGGACTTCATATTAATGACAAGCCTCCATCCACCACCAGAGTCTGTCCGGTGAGGAAGGGGTTGCAGGTGGCCAGGAAGCCCACCGCCTCGGCCACATCCGCGGCCGTGCCGGCGCGTTGCAGCGGAGTGCGGTCGCGCATCTTCTGTTCCCAGTCGCTAAGATCATCCGAGAACGCAATCAGCCCCGGCGCCACGGCGTTCACCGAGATCTCCGGCGCCAGCGCCCGCGCCATGGCCCGGGTCAGGTGCGCGAGGCCGGCTTTCGAGGCGCAGTAGTGGGCGTGGGTGGGGAAAGCCCGCAGCGCACCGATCGAGGTGATGTGAATGATGCGCCCCTGCCCCGCCTTGCGCAGATGCGGCACGGCGGCGCGGCTGACCAGAAAGGGCGCGGTGAGATTGGTGGCCAGCATGGCGTCCCACTGCCCATCGGAAATATCTTCGAAGGCCGCGGTTTCGTACCGCCCGGCATTGTTCACCACCACATCCAGCCGTCCCAGTGTCGCCGCCACCGCCTCGACCGCCGCTTGGGCCGCCGAAGCGTGGCGCAGGTCGGCGCGGATCGCCATCGCCCGCACGCCCAGCGCCAACAGTTCCTGCTCCAGCCGCAGCGCCTCGGCGTCGGAGGTGCGGTAGGTGAACCCGACGTTGAGGCCGCGCCGCGCCAGGTCGAGCGCGACGGCCCTCCCGATGCGCCGCGCGCCGCCGGTGACCAGCACCACGGGTGCCTGCGGGGCGGAATTACTCACGGAATCATGCTATCAGGTATGGAATAATGGCCTTTCGATTGGGGGAGGCGGGATGAAATTTGCGGCAATCGCAGCGGGTTTGATGATGGCGGCAGCGGCCGGGGCGCAGACAGTACCGCCGCCGGCGGTACAGCCCAACTACCAACTGGCCTCGCAGTGGACCAAGGCCAAGGTGGACAAGCTGGTCTTCTCCACCTCCGTCACCCCGCACTGGTTCTCGAGCGGCGACCGCTTCTGGTACAGCTACAAGACCTCGTCGGGCACCGCCTACTACGTCGTGGATCCGGCCAAAGCCACCCGGGCCGCGCTCTTCGATCACGTCAAGCTGGCGGCCGCGCTCACCCGCCTCACCGGCCTGCCCTACGATGGCGAGCACCTGCCCATCGAACACCTCGAACTGGAGGACCACGATACCGCGCTGCGCTTCTCGCTGAGCGTGGCGCGCACCGCCGTCATCCCCGGCCTGGCGCCGGAGACCGAGCAGGAGGCCGAAGCCGAAACCGGCGAAGCGGCCGCCAAGGCCACCGCCGGACGCGGCGGCGCGTTTACGCCGCCCAAGGGCCGGCGTGATGTTTACTTCCAGATGGACTTGGCCACCCAGAACGTGCAGCTTCTGGGCAACTTCAGCGCTCCGGCGCGTCAGCCGCGCTGGGCCCAGGTCTCGCCCGACCGCAAATGGGTGGTGTTTGCCCGCGACAACAACCTCTACCTGATGGATGCCGGCAACTACGCCAAGGCGCTGCAGAACCCCAACGACGCCGGCATTCAGGAAACCCAGCTCACCACCGATGGGGTGGAATATGACAGCTACCAGGCCCGCCCCTCCTATGGTCCCGACGACGAAGACCTGGGCAACGGCAGCAGGCCCGACCGCCCCGAGCCGGGCGTGAAGAAAGATACCAGCGCCCATCCCCGCATGCCCGCCGTGCGCCTTGCCTGGGCGGCGGATTCCAGCAAGTTCGCGCTCGAGCGCCAGGATGAGCGCAAGGTGGGCGACCTGTGGGTCATCCACACCCTGCACAATCCGCGCCCCACGCTACAGACCTACAAGTACGCCATGCCGGGCGAGAAGAACATGCCCCAGGATGAGCTGTGGGTCTTCGACATCGCCACCCACAAGGCCGTCAAGCTGAACACCGCCGCCTGGGCCGACCAGACGCTGGGCATCGAGACCGCTCCGGCCACCAACCGCGAACGTGATCTGCTGCCGCAGGGCAGCCGTCCCGCCGCCGTTTGGCTGGGCGGCGCCAGCGACAAGCTGTATATCACCCGCGTCAGCCGCGACTATCACCGTGTGGATTACTGCGTCGCCTC
>JANWJU010000069.1 GCA_025451775.1 Terriglobales bacterium | reverse complement strand
TCGTGGTCGTTCACGATGAAGAACGACTCGCCCACGGCGAGCTGGTCAAAGGCGTAGAAGATGGTGCTGTGCCGGCGGGGACGAGGGGTTTGCCGCAGATCCAAATCCAGGCCCTGGGGCGCCAACGAGTTCCAGATGGCGGGGTCGCTGGACCGGATGAGCGTGACCAGTATCTGGGAATCGACCTGGGCTTCGACCCGATGCTGCGCCCCTGGCGGCAGCCGGACCAAGGTGCGCGGGGTCACCTCCACGTGGCTGTCGTTGTTCCAGAGTTGAATTTTGCCGGAAACGCCCAAGATGGTGACCAAGCCGTCGGTGGCGTGTTGGGGCAAGCCTTGTCCTGCCTTCAGCGATACCGCGATGACGCGCAGGATGGGGTCGTCGAGCAGCGTGCGGCGGCCGATGGAGTTGTCGTTGAAATCGTTGAAGTCGTTCAAGTTGATGGAATTCACGGGTGTAAGCATGGGCCCTGCAGGCCCGGCAGCGCCGTGACTTAGGTCACGCGGCCACCTCGAAAGGACAATACAACCCCGGCTGCATGGGGCAACTTCTCACCCAGCGACCTCTCGTCAGGTGATCTCTGTGGCTCTGTTGACAGAACGGCGTTCGCCGCGCCGCGCCCTGCGGCGATTTCAATCCCGTGCGCACCCGCCGAGTTGGCGCGCGGTGGGTTCGAGCCTCATCACCGGCGCGGCCGATGACGACCCGTCGGCAGTGGCCACCTACGCCAGCGCGGGCTCGGCGTTTGGCCCCGGGATTCTGTGGACGGCGCCGGCGCTCTTTCCCATGCGCGCCGTCGTCGTGTATCTGTCCTCAAAGCTGGGGCAGGTGTCCGGACAGGGCCTGGTGGGCACCATCAAGACGTGCTTTCCGCGTTGGGTGCTGCTGGTGGTGGCGGTGGGGGCGGTGATTGGCAACACCATCGAAGCGGGGGCGGACTTGGGCGGTATCGCGGCGGCGCTCAACCTGTTGGCGCCCGCACCCATCACTGCCTTGGTCGTCGCCGTGGCGGCGGTGATTTTGGCGGTGCAGTGGTTTGGTTCCTACAGGTGGATCCTGGCGGTGTTCCGCTGGCTGGCCTTGGTGCTGGTGGTCTATATCGTGTCAGCGGTGTTGGTCCACCCCGCGGCGGTGCATCCGGCCCAGGCGGTCAAGCTGCCACCAATACACCTGGGGCGGGGCTATTGGGCCATGCTGGTGGCGCTGGTGGGGGCCTCGCTGTCGCCGTATCTGTACATTTGGCAGACCAGCCAGGAGGTGGAAGAGGACGTCTCCATGGGACGGCGCCGCCTCAGCGACCGCAAGGGCACCACCGCGGCGGCGCTGCGCATCCGGGCCGGGGACGTGTTGGCTGGGATGGCGTTCTCCAGCGTGGTCATGTATTGCATCATCCTCTCAACCGCCTCGACGCTGTATCCGGCCGGGGTGGGACGCTTGTCCACGGCGGCGCAAGCCGCGCAGGCGCTGCGGCCGCTGGCGGGGCCCTTGGCGGGGTGGCTGTTCGCGTTGGGGGTGATCGGGGTGGGCTTTCTGGCGGTGCCGGTGATGACGGTGGGCGCGGCCTACGTGGTGTGCGACGCCTGCGGATGGAAAAGCGGACTATCCGCTAAGCCGCGGGACGCCAAACAGTTTTATGGCGTCATCGCCGCCACCACGGTGGTGGCCGTGGCCATCAATTTCCTGGGCGCCAACCCCATCCACACGTTGGTGGCGGCGGGGGTGGTGCAGGGGCTGTTGGCGCCAGGGTTGCTGGTATTGATGATGCTGATGACCAACAACAAAAAGCTGATGGGGGTGTGGACCAATACGCGCAGGGTCAACCTTCTGGGGTGGGCGACCACGGCGTTGGTGACGGCTGCCGCGTTGGCGCTCGTCGTCTCGGCCGCCATTTAGCGATTTTTCGATAATCGGCTAGCGATCAGCGCGGAGCACGTCGAGGGGTTTTAATCCCACGATGCGGACGCTGGCCAGCCATCCTGCCCCAACCGCCAGCAGGGCAGAGATGAGCACGGCGATCAGCGCGGGGCCCCAAGCGCTGCTGAAGGAGAAGGGGACGGGCAGCAGCCGGTGCGTGAGCAGGCGGGTGAACGCCAGCGCCAGCCCCGCCCCCGCCCCGCCCGCTACGAAACCGAGCAGCAGAAACTCGGTGGACAGAATGCGGATGATGCGCCCGCGCGTGGCCCCAAACGTCTTCAGCACGGCGATCTCGCGCATGCGGCGGAAGCGCGTGCCGGCCACGCTGGAGGCGAGGATAATGGCGCCGGCGAGGAGAGCGAAGAAGGTGAGGAAATGCACCACCAGGGCGATCTCGTTCACCACCGCCTGCACGCGCTCGATAACGTCGGCGAGGTTGACCACGGTGACGGTGGGGAAGTGCTGGTAGAGGGCGCGCTCCAGCGCGGGGATGGCGGCGGGCGCGGCGCGGACACCGCCGTTGATGCGCACCGCGCCGGCCGCGAGCGGCCCGGGCGGAACGATGAGGGCGACGCGGGCGAGGAGGCGCTGCGGAGCGGCGCGGAAGATGGCGGTGACGGGCGCGGAAAACTGGGCACCGGCGCTCGTCCAATCCAACTTGTCGCCGAGGCTCAGGTGGCGCGCGTCCGCCAGAGATTCGCTGACTGCCACCGCCAGAGTGCCACTGTCCGCGCTCCACCATCGTCCCGCGATGACCGAGATGGCGCTGGGGGGTGAGGCGAAGCTGCTGAGGTCGAAGGTCCGGCGCTCGTACGGGAGTTGAACCGGGGAGGTGTGCAGCAATTCTGGGGCGGATTCGATGCCAGGCGCACGCTGCAACAAAGTGAGCACCGCCGCCTCCTGCGGGGCGGGCACATCGATGAGGAAGACGTTGGCCTCTCCCGGCGGGGTGCCGCGCTCCAAGTCGGCGAGCAGCGCGCGTTGCAGCAGAAAGACGCTGAGGGTGAACATGACGCCGATGCCCAGCGCCACCAGCACCGTCAGGGCCGAGCTGCCGGGGCGGTAGAGGTTGGCGCAGCCGTGGCGCAGCGCCACCGGCAACCTCGGCCCGCGCCAGGCGGTGAGGGCGCGCAGCAGCTTGAGCAGCAGCCAGCAGGCGAGCGCCAGCACCGCGACCGCGACCGCCAGCCCCAGCAGGAAGTAGCCGCCCACGCGGAGTGCCGTGCGCCAGGGTTCATCCGTCAGCAGGACGGCGAGTGTGGCCAGGCCGGCCAGCAGCACGGCCCCCGTCCCGATCGCCGCGCCCCGGCGGCGGCGGTGCGCGGGTGCCGCTTCCACGTCCCGGCGCAGGATCAGCGCGGGCGGAATATGGCGGAGGCGCTGCAGCGTGGGCAGCGTCAACAGCAGCGTCACCAGCACGCCCGCCGCCAGGCCTTCCCCTGCCGGCCCCCAGAAGGTGCTGATTGACCAACCCAGCGGCGGCAGAGCCGGGAAGTAGCGGGCGAGGAGGAGAGGGAAGCCGCGCTCGATGACCGCCCCCAGCCCGACGCCCAGCACGCCGCCCGCGGCGCCCAGTGCCAACGTCTGCAGGCCATAAATGCGCAGGATCTGGGCGTTGCGCGCGCCCAGCACCTTCATCGTGGCGATGGAGTCGAGGCGCAGTTGCAAGTGGGCGTGCATGGCGCTGGCCACCCCCAGCGCGCCGACGATCAACACGATCAGGCTGATGAAGGTGAGAAACGTGGTGGCGTGGTCGAGGCCGCGGGAGAGGTTGGGGTTGATGCTGTGCGCATCCTGTAACCGGGTGTGCGGCCACGCCCCGCGGAGACGGGCTTCGACCGCCGGCAGCGCGGGTGCGCCGGCGCCCAACTGGAACACCAGCCGCGAGCGGATTTGGCTGCCAAACTGCACGATGCCGGTGCGTTGCAATCCACCGGGCGTCATCAGCAAGCGCGGGCCCAGGCTGAAGCCGAACTCGATGCGGTCGGGCTCGCTATCGAGCTGGCCCAAAATCCGGAACTTCTGTCCCGCCACCGAGAGCGTGCCGCCCACCGCTTGCCCGGTACGGAGCAACAAGTCCGGTGAGGCGAGCACGGTGGAGTCATCCAGGCGCGGGAGTATGCCTGCAGGGGTGGTGCCCACCACGCCCGCGTAGGGATAGGCGTGGGGATCGACGGCTTTGAGCGTGGTCAGGATGGGCGCGCTGCCGACAGCCCCACTCACCATCGACACCGACTCGGTAATGCGTGTCCAGCGCACGTGGTCCCGCTCCAAGCCGGCGAGCGCCTGTTGCTGGGTGGCCGTAAGGGGCTCGGTGGACAACGGCAGGACGATGTCGCCGGCGATCATGGTGCGCGCCTGCCGCAACAGCGTGGTGCGGAACGACTGGCTGAAGCTGCGCACGCCGGTGAGCGCGCCCACGCCCAGCGCCACCGCGATGACCACGAAGGCAAAACGGCCAGCCGAGGAGGCCGCCTCACGGGCGGCGATCCGGGCCGCGCTGCGCCATTGCGCAAGCCACCGCGGCGTCTTCATGCGCGGGCGCTGGCCGGTTGCAGCGTATCTTCGGCAATGCGGCCGTCGTGCAGGCGGATGATGCGGTCGGCTTGGCGCGCCAGCTCGGTGTCGTGGGTGACCAACACCAGCGTGGCGCCGGCGTTCCGGTTCATCTCCAGCAGCAGTTGCAATATGTGGGCGCCGGTGGCGCTGTCCAGGTTGCCGGTGGGTTCATCGGCCAGCAACAGCGGCGGCGCGGTCATGAAGGCACGCGCCAGCGCCACCCGCTGCTGTTCGCCGCCGGAGAGCTGGACTGGATAATGATCGAGCCGTTCGGCCAGCCCGACTTGGTCCAATAGCGTGCGCGCCCGAGTCCGGCCGGCGCCCGCGTCCAACCCCAGCAATTCGTGAGGCAGCAGAACGTTCTCCTCGGCGGTGAGTGTGGGGATGAGCTGGTAGGACTGAAAGACGAACCCGATCTTGCGGCCGCGCAGCACCGCCAGTTGGTCCTCGCTGAGCGTGGTGATCTCCTCGCCCGCGATGCGGATGCTGCCGGCGGTGGGGGCATCGAGCCCCGCCATCAGGCCCAGCAGGGTGCTTTTGCCCGAGCCGGAAGCGCCCACGATAGCGGCGCACTGCCCGCGCGGTATGCTGAGATCAATGCCGTCGAGGATCACGAGCGGGCGCCGCCCGCTGGTGAGAATTTTGCTCAGCTTGGCGATTGCGATCATCGCTGGCTCGCCACTTTTCGCTGGGTCGATCATGATTGAGGGATGACAGGGTGGCTGCGGAAACGAGTTGGTCCGGTGGTGCTGGGCGCGGCCATATTCGTGGCGCTGGGTGCTCCCGTGGTGGCGGCAGCGCCGCCCTCCCTTACGATTGTAGCCTTCGGCGATAGCCTGACCGCGGGTTACGGCGCACCGGTGGGGGCGAGCTACCCGGATTTTTTGCGCGCCGAGATGCGGGCGGCGGGCTATCAAGCCCGCGTCCTCAACCGCGGCGAGAGCGGCGACACCACCACCGACGCTTTGGCCCGGCTGCCGCAAGTGGTGGCCCTCCGGCCAAGTTGGGTCATTCTTGAATTTGGCGCCAACGACGGCTTGCGCGGCCTGCCGGTGGCGACGACGCACGCCAACCTGCAACAACTGATTACCGGACTGCGGCGCGGCGGCGCGCAGGTGCTGCTGGTGGGCATGTCGTTGCCGCCCAACTACGGTCCCGATTATATCCAGGCATTCCAGCGCGTCTTCGCCGCGCTGGCGCGGGCCAACCACCTGCCTTTCGTGCCGTTTATCTATCAGGATCTGGTACCCAAGTTGAAGCAGGACCGCGGGTTGTTGCAGCCCGATGGCCTGCACGCCACCGCCCGCGGCAACCGCATGGTGGCAGCGACGATCTGGGGCTATTTGCGGCCGCGGCTGCCGCCCCTAGCCGGGGTGAAGCGGCGGTAACGCTCGTGCATAATGAAACTCATGGCTTGGCCTGGAATCTTGTGAATCTATGAGCGCGCCTTTCACAGCCGGTCTGAACCGGAGAATCGATCAGCGTCGCATTCCCGGCCTGAACCGCCTCTACGCCGATTATCTTTATGATTTTGGGCGGGTGGCGGAGCTGTACAACGCCCCCCGGCCCTTCGATCTGGAGGCGCTGAGCGCGGCGGCTGGGCAAGTGGAGTATCCCGCCGGGCGCCGGCAGGCGATGGCGGCGTTGCTGGAGCGGCAGAACCGGGCGTGGGCGCCGGCGGGCCGGCTTCCGGAGGCGACTGCAGCCCACCTGCGTGAGTTTGCCGCCCCCGGCACGGTGGCCGTCATCACCGGACAGCAGGTGGGATTGCTGGGCGGTCCGCTCATGGGTCTGCACAAAGCCATGGCCGCGGTGCTGCTCAGCGAGCAGTTGCGCAGCCGCGGCGTGCCCACCGTGCCGGTGTTCTGGATGGCGACGCAGGATCACGATCTCGCCGAGATCGATCACGCCTGGGTTCTCGACGCCGCCGCCGAGCCCCGGCGCCTGCAGGGTGATCTGGGACCATCCCATGAAGCCCCGGTGGGCCCGCTGCGGCTGAGCGCGGCGATTACCGGCTTGATCGAGGAGATGGCGCGATGTACGGGCGCCGATGCGGCGGCACTCGCCGATGTACAGGCCAGCTACCGCCCCGGAGTCACCCTGGCGGATGCGTTCGCCTCCCTATTCGCCCGCTGGTTCGCTCCCTGGGGCCTGATCGTGTTTGATCCGCTGCAAGCGCCGGAAGCCGCGGCGGTGTGGGCGCCGGTGTACCGCGAGGTGCTGGACCGGCAGCCGGAGTTGGCGCAGCGGTTGTCGGCGCGCGCCCAGCAACTCACCGCCGCCGGCTACCACGTCCAGGTCGAGCAGACCGCCGCCGCCACCATGTTATTTCTGCACCGTGACGGTGCCCGCTTGGGATTGCGCCGGCGCTTGGATGCCACCGCCGGCAGTGCCGAGCCGCTCCTGCTCGGCGAGCGGCCGCTGGGGCTGGGCGCCGCCCAGGATTGGATCGCCGAGCATCCTGACTGTGTCTCCCCCTCGGCGCTGCTGCGGCCGTATTTGCAAAATCTCGTGTTCCCGACCGTGGCCCAGGTGACCGGTCCCTCCGAAACCGCTTACCTGGCGCAAACCGCGGTGTTGTATCCGGACTTGGGCTCGCATCCTCCGGTGACCCATCCCCGCGCCACCGCCACCCTGCTCGATCCCAAATCGCAGCGCCTGATGCGCAAGCATGGCCTCGACCTGGAACAAATCTGGACGGAGCCGATCGAGGAGTTGCTGGCGCGCCTGGCGCTGCCCGCCGGCATCGATCGCCAGATTGGAGCGATGCGGACCACCTTCGACCGCGAGTTCGAGACCCTGACGCGCGATCTGAAAACTTTGGATCCGACCCTGGTCGACGCCACCGGCGCCGCCGTGCAGAAGATTCATCACCAACTCGAGCAGCTGGAGACGCGCGTGGCGCGCAGCTTCGCCCGCCGCAGTGACGAAGCCGGGGCGCAAGCCCGCTATCTCGCCGGCCATCTGTTTCCGCGGCGCACGCTGCAGGAACGCCTGCTCTCGGCGGCGGGTTGGGCGGTCCGCTATCCCGATCTGCTGCCGCTGCTCCACCACCACCTCGATCCACTCACCCCCGACCACCAGGTCATCGATCTGTAAGCCCAGCGGGACGTCCGGCCGCAGGCCGGGCTGGGGGCCCGCGCCAATCATTAGACGCGGCTACCATAGAACGCATGGCCCTTGCGCCTCCTGCCACTGAGCCCGAACGCATCGCCTGTCGGCAATCGCTGGGCGCCGGGCTGTTGCTGGGCTTGGCCTTGGGTTGCGCTTGGCTGGCGCACTGGGCGCCACAGTTGCGGGCGCGTTTGGCGCTGGTGGCGCTGGCCTTGGTGCTCACCCTGCTGGGGCTGGGGTTGATGTTCTCGCTGGCGGAGAAGCGCCGCACCCAAGGGGGCTGGCGGCGCTGGCACACGCAGTTCGCGGCGGGGGCGCCGTTTTTTTCCGTGCTGGCCGTCCTGACGCTGGCCGCGACCGTCACCGGCAACAACCTGCTCTACTTGATCGTCAGTGGCTTGCTGGCTATGGTGATCATCTCCGGCGTGGTGTCGGCGTTGAACCTGAGTGGCATGGAACTGCGCTTCCGCTTGCCCGAGGATCTCTACGCCGGCCGGCCCGTCCCCGTCGGCTTTACCCTCACCAACGCCAAGGGTTTCTGGCCGGCGTACTCGCTGACCGTGGCGGCCACCTCCCGCCCGCTGGCGACCGCGCCCGCGGCCGCCGCGCTGGAAGTGGCGATGCCACCCATCTACTTCTTCTATCTGCCGCGGCGCGACCACATCAGCGCCGAGAGCGTGATTCAGTTTCCCGGACGTGGCCGCTATACCTCCGCCGCCTTTGCGCTCGCCACCCGGTTCCCGTTCGGCCTCATGCGCAAATGGCGGCGGTTTCAGTCGGATGGACGGGAGCCGGAGCTGCTCGTCTATCCCGCCCCGGTGGCGCCCACTCATGCCGCCCTGGCCCAGTTGCGCGCCGGCGCGCGCGTGGTGCGCCATCGCCGCGGCGATGGCCAGGATCTGTATCGCGTGCGCCCCCACCAGTTGGGCGACAGCGCCCGGCAGGTGCACTGGAAAGCCAGCGCCCGTGCCGGGGCGTTGCGCGTGCGCGAGTTCAGCGACGAGAGCGGCTCCCGCCTGCGTCTCCGCCTCGCCCTGCCGTCCGATCTGCCGCCCGAACGCGCTGAAGCCGCTCTCTCGCTGTGCGCCGGCTGGCTGCTGGCGCTGTTGGATCCGGCCGCCGCTCCCACCCGGGACCCGGATCTGTGGTTGGAGTTTCTGGGCGAGAATGGCGTCTACGCCCAGCCCCATCTCGAGGCAGCTCGGAAGCGCCACGAGCAGAGCGGGCGCCCGCTGCCGCCAGTCGAAGCCCGCCCCCAAGCGACCAGCGGGAGCGACCCAGCGAACAGTGGCGAGCCCCATGGTCTCTGGCTGCCGCTCGCGCCTGCCCACCTCCACCGGCGCGCCATCCTGAACTATCTCGCCGTGGTGGATCCCGCCCGCTGGGCCCCGCCGCCGGTTTCGCTTGACCCGGACTTGGCCGAGTTGACGATTACCGGAGGCGAGGCCCAACTGGGAGCGGCGGTGTTGAGCGTTAGTAATAGATCAGCAGATGCTGGCCGATCTGGTTGATCCCGGTCAGATCGGGCTGCGACGGCAAGTCCGAGTAGATCAGGATGCTCGTGTCGCCGGTCTGATCGGTGATGACGCCGCCATACTGCTGCAGCGCCTTCATGATGGCCTTGACCGGCGTGGAGACTGAGAGCGAATCCACGTTAATGCTGGGGTCGAAGCGGAGCTTCGCGCCTTCGCGGAAAATGGCGCCGGACACCGAGCCATCGGTTTTCGTGGCTGAGGATTGGTGCCCGATCTGGTTACTATTCATGTTACCCGGCACGACCATGCTGAGGGCGTGTTGCAGGCAGGTGGAGCAGTTCAGTTCACCGGGCATGATATCGCCGGCGAGACCGGTGATGTTGGCCGCGGTGGTGCCCGGTGTTCCATTGCTGGTGGTGAGGTTGCCGCTGAAAATCCCGCCCACGTTGGTGCTGGTGGGCTGGCCGGAGCTGTTGACGTACAGCTTCCAGAAGTCATAGTACTCGTGGGTGGCGCTGTCGACGACCACCAGGTGGCCATCGTCGGCGCCCCAACCGCCGACTGCGGGCCAATAGCCGTTGGCAGGGTTCGGGACGCAGGTGTGATCGGTGTAGTTGTACTGGAGGGTATCGGTGAAGGTCGTACAGCCGTGGGTGCCGTCGGTGTAGACGACGGGGTAATCGAAACCGCCATCATGTGTGTTGACTTTGAATTTCATGCTCGAAGTCACGGATGAGATATTGAGACTCGACCCGGTGGGCGGACTGTAGAGCCAATCGGCGCCGGCGGCGGGGAACAGCCGCGTGGAACTGGGCGTGGTTGTCGGCGGCGGCGTGGTCACCGGCGGCGGTGTGGTCACCGGCGGCGGTGTGGTCACCGGAGGTGGCGTGGTCACCGGCGGTGGCGGTGTGGTTACCGGCGGAGGCGGGGTGGTCACCGGCGGA
>JANWJU010000068.1 GCA_025451775.1 Terriglobales bacterium | reverse complement strand
GGCATTTGCGCGACCCGGATGGCGCGCCTGGCGCTGCTGAACTCGCGCGGGTTGGAGGCTTTCTACGCCTCCACCGGCGCCGAGTACTCGGTCACCATGCTCGCCGCCAACAGTTCGGGATGGGCTAAAGGCAGCAGCCCCGCCTGGCGCGATCTCGATCCCGCCGCCGGCGCCCTCCGTGCAGCGGAAAAAGCCGTGGCTAGCTCCGATCCCGTCGCAGTGCCGGCGGGGCGCTACACCGTTATCCTGGAGCCTGCCGCCGTGCTCGATCTGCTGGGCTTCCTGATGTGGGATTTCGGCGGGCAATCCGTACTCGATCAGCGCAGCTTTCTCAGCGACCGGGTGGGAACCCAGCTTTTCGGCCCCAACATCGCCATCGCCGACGACGCCTACCATCCCCTGCAATCGGGCCCTCCCTTCGACGGTGAAGGCGTGCCCCGCCAGCGGGTGCCGCTGGTTGAAGCCGGATGGGTGCGCCGCTTGGTGTTCGCGCGCCAAACTGCGGCGCTCTGGAACCAGCGCCAGGCCGGCGGCGCCGCCACGTCTGCGGCCGCGCCCACCGGGCACGGCTTTCCGCTTCCCAACGAATACGGCGAGGCGCCCTTGAACGTTGTCTTCGCCGGCGGCGATATCCCGCTGGATCGTATGATTGCGGAGACGGAGCGGGGCATCCTGGTCACCCGGCTGTGGTACATCCGCGAGGTCGATCCTTACAAAAAGATCCTTACCGGCATGACCCGGGACGGCACCTTCCTCATCGAGCATGGCCGGCTCAGCCACGGCGTCCGCAACTTCCGCTTCAACCAAAACATGGTCGAGCTGCTCAACCAAGTGGAAGCGATGTCGCCAGCGGTGCGGGCCAGCGGCGAGGAGTCGTTTGACATGGTGGTCCCGGCCCTTAAGGTGCGCGACTTCAACTTCACCGAAGTGACGAAGTTTTAGCGCGGGCGGCGTTGGTGGGCACCCGGCTTCGCCGCCCACTTGGGCGCTTCGCGCGCAGGCTGAGCCTACGCGCTTGCGGTCAGGTTCCGGTCGCCGGACGGATGCCATCAAGGCGTCTCCCCAGCGCGCAGCGCAGGGGTGGCAGCGGGAGCGGCCCAGCGAAAAGTGGCGAGCCACTGCCGCGCCCAGCGGCGCGTGCGGTGGTATTCTGATTCCTTGTGGTTCGCTTGTCTCCCGGCGAGCCTGACCGCTGATGCGGCATCAGGGAGGCACACTCCGTGTGGAATGAGAAGGGAACTGGATTCATGGCGAAATACGTGTACTTCTTTGGCGAGGGTAAGGCTGAGGGCAATGGCGGCATGAAAGACGTGCTGGGCGGCAAAGGCGCCGGCCTCGCCGAGATGACCAACGCGGCCCTGCCCGTACCTCCCGGCTTTACCATTTCGACGGAAACCTGCCGCGAATACTACCGCGCCGGCAACCGCGTTCCCGCCGAGGTCGAGACGCAAATGCAGCAGGCGCTGAAACAGCTCCAGCGCGCTTCCGGACAGCAGTTGGGCGATGCCGCCAACCCGCTGCTGGTCAGCGTCCGCAGCGGCGCCAAGTTCTCCATGCCCGGCATGATGGACACCATCCTTAACCTCGGCCTCAACGATAAGACGGTCGAGGGCCTGGCCCGCCGTACCCAGAACCCGCGTTTCGCCTACGATTCCTACCGTCGCCTGATCCAGATGTTCGGCAGCGTCGTGCTGGAGATTCCCAAGTCCGAATTTGAGAAGGTCTTCGACGGCAAGAAACATCAGCGCAAGGTGCGGCTCGACACCGATCTCACCGCCGCCGACCTGCAGCAGGTGATTGCCGGATACAAGAAGGTGGTCAAGCAGCACAGCAAGCACGACTTTCCCCAGGATGCTCTGGAGCAGCTCACCATGGCGCGCGACGCGGTGTTCCGCTCCTGGTTCAACGACCGCGCCCACCATTACCGGCGCATGAACAACATCAGCGACGATCTGGGCACGGCGGTGAACGTGCAGGCCATGGTGTTTGGCAACCTGGGCGATACCAGCGGCACCGGCGTCGGCTTCACCCGCAACCCCGCCACCGGCGACAAGGTGTTCTACGGCGAGTTCCTGATGAACGCCCAGGGCGAGGACGTGGTGGCCGGCATCCGCACGCCGCTGCCGATCGCCGAGTTGCATAAAGTCATGCCCGAGGTGTTTGTCCAGTTGCGCGACATTACCACGCGCCTGGAGCAGCACTACCGGGACATGCAGGATTTCGAGTTCACCATCCAAGAGGGCCGGTTGTACATGCTGCAGACCCGCAATGGCAAGCGCACCGGCCGGGCGGCGCTGCGGGTGGCCACCGACATGGTGCACGAGGGGCTGATCAAGAAGGAAGAGGCGCTGTTCCGGGTGGACGCCAACCAGGTATACGAGCTGTTGTTCCCGCGCTTTGATCCCAAGAAGCTGAACGCGCTGGAGCCGCTGGCGACGGGCCTGCCGGCTTCTCCGGGCGCGGCCGTGGGGCAGGTGGTGTTCACCGCCGAGCAGGCGGTGGCTTGGACGCACGCCAACAAAGGGCCGGTGCTTTTGGTGCGGGCCGAGACCACGCCCGAGGATATCCGCGGCATGGAAGTCGCCGCCGGCATTCTGACCTCGCGCGGCGGCATGACCAGCCACGCCGCCGTGGTCACGCGCGGCATGGGCAAATGCTGCGTCGCCGGCGCCAGCGCCATCACCGTGGACGAGCATGCCAAGATGCTGCGCGCCGGCGGCCAGCGCTTCGGCGAAGGCGATTGGATCTCAATTGACGGGTCCACCGGCGCCATCTACGCCGGCCAAGTTCCCACCATCCCCGCCGATCCCAACGATCCACTGCTGAAGAGCTTCATGGCCTGGGCCGAGCCGTACCGCAAACTGGGCGTCCGCGCCAACGCCGACGTGCCGCGCGATGCCCGCGCCGCGCGCAGCTTCGGGGCCGAAGGTATCGGATTGTGCCGCACCGAGCACATGTTCTTTGGCGAGGGCAAGATCGAGCACATGCGCGCCATGATCCTGGCCGAAGGCGAAAAGCAGCGCCGCGCGGCGTTAAAGAAACTGCTGCCGCTGCAACGCAAGGATTTCGCCGGCATCTTCGACGCCATGGACGGCTTCCCGGTCACCATCCGTACGCTCGATCCCCCGCTGCACGAGTTCCTGCCGCCGCGCGAGGAGCTGATGCTCGACCTCGAGCGCCTGCGCGCCGCCTCTGGTCCGGCTAAGCGCAAGGCGACGACCGCCATTCGCGCCAAGTACGCCGACTATGCCATCACCGATGCCGCCGGCTTGGAAAAGCTGCTGGGCCGGGTGCAGGAGCTGCATGAGGTCAACCCCATGCTCGGGTTGCGCGGCTGCCGCCTGGGCATCCTGTATCCGGAGATCACCGAGATGCAGGTGCGGGCCATCTTCGAGGCCGCCGTGCAGGTGGCGAAAAAGGGCAAGACCGTCAAGCCCGAAATCATGATCCCGCTGGTGGCCACGCCCAAGGAGTTCGCCCTGCAAGCCGCCATCGTGCATCAGGTCGCGGCCGAGGTGCTGGGAGAGGCGAAGCTGAAAATCTCCTATATGGTGGGCACCATGATCGAGCTGCCGCGGGCGGCGCTGGTGGCCGGCGAGATCGCCAAGGAAGCGCAGTTTTTCAGCTTCGGCACCAACGACCTGACCCAGACCACGTTCGGGTTTTCCCGCGACGATATCGGCAAGATCCTGCCGGTCTATCTCGCGCAAGGCGTGCTCAAGCAGGACCCGTTTGCCAGCATCGATCAAACCGGCGTCGGCCAACTGGTGCAGATGGCCACGGCCAGCGGCCGCGCCTCGCGCGCCGATCTCAAAGTCGGCATCTGCGGCGAGCATGGCGGCGACCCGGCCTCGGTCGGGTTCTTCCATCGCACCGGGCTGAACTATGTGTCGTGTTCGCCCTACCGGGTGTTGACCGCGCGCTTGGCTGCCGCGCAGGCGGGCGCCGCCGAAGCCAGCGGCGGGGAAGCCGGCCGCACCGCCTAGGGGGGAGCGCCGTCAACAATTAAAGCGCGGGACCGGGCTCCATCGGCTAAAATACGCCTGGAGTCCGGCCCTCTATGTCCAATCTCCGCATTTCTCTGACCTGCGCCGCCGGGTTGCTGCTGGCCGCCATGGCCTCAACGGCTGTGGCTCAAGCGGGTCCGCTGAATAAGCCGAAGGTCGACCCGGTTTCGGCCGCCAACGGGCAACCCCTCTACGCCACCGCCTGTGCCGAGTGCCATGGACCCGGCGCGCGCGGCACCAACAAGGGCGCTGACCTGATGGTATCGAGCGTGTTGCTGCACGATCGTTACGGCAGCGAGCTCGGTCCGTTTCTATTGAAGGGCCATCCGGTGGCGGGCGGCGCGGCGAGCACGACCTTCAGCAAGGCGCAGATTCTCGATCTCTCCAATTTTCTTTACCAAAAGTTTTACGAGACCCTGTCGCGCCGTCCTCCCAACCCGCCGCCCAACATCGTGGTGGGCAACGCCGCCGCCGGCAAGGCATTTTTCAACGGCGCCGGCGGCTGCGCGGGCTGCCACTCGATTACCGGTGACTTGGCGGGAATCGCTAAACGCGATCGTGCCTACCAGTTGCAACAGAGCTTCGTTTTTCCGGGAGGCTTCCACCGCGGCGCGCCGCCGCCACCGCCGGTAACGGTGGCCATCGCGCCCGCCTCCGGCCCATCCGTTTCCGGAGTGTTGGTGCACATGGATGATTTCAACGTGATCTACAAAGATTCCGCCGGCCAGGAGCATACCGTCGCCCGCGCACCCGGCATGACGGTCACCACCAAAAATCCGCTCGCTGCCCACATCGCGCTGCTTAAGACCATCACCGACCGGCAAATCCACGATGTTGTCGCCTACCTGGAGACGTTGCAATGACCTTCCGCGGCGCCGTCCTCACCCCCATTCTCGCTCTCGTTCTGCTCTCCGCCCCGGCGCTACTGGCAGCGCAATCGCACGCTGGAGCGGCGGCGGAATCCTGGCCCATGTCCAACCGGGATTACTCGGCCAACGCCTATAGCCCCCTGCACCAGATCGATGCCGGCAACGTCACCCAACTGCAGCCGGCGTGGTCGTTCACCCCGGCCCCCGGCGCGCCCGACGCCGGGTTCGCCATCAAGGCGACGCCCATCGAAGTGGGCGGCGTCCTCTACTACGCGACCCCCAACAATGCCTTTGCCGTGGATGCGCGCACCGGCCGGCAACGCTGGCACTTCCACTGGACCAGCAAGGGCGGCTACACCCTGGGCAACCGCGGCGTCGCCATCCTCAAAGACCGGCTCTATTTCGAAACCCCCGATTGCAATTTGGTGGCTCTCAACCTGACCGACGGCGCCCAGATCTGGCATAAGTCCATCTGCGACCTGGATATGTATTACTACGCCAGCGCCGCGCCGCTCATCGTGAACAACCACGTCATCATCGGCACCAGCGGCGACGACATCGACATCCCCGGCTACGTGGCCTCCTATGATGCCACGACCGGCGCGTTGCAATGGCGCTGGTACGCCCATCCCCAGCCCGGCACCCCAGATGCCAAGTCCTGGCCGAGCACCGAGGCGATGTTGCACGGCGGGGGGACAACGTGGGGTTATAAGAGCTACGATCCCGAACTGAACCTGATCTATTTCGGAACCGGCAACGCCCAACCCGTGATCGCTGGCAAAGCCCGCCCCGGCGCCAACCTCTACGACGCCTCCATCATCGCCCTCAACCCTGATACCGGCAAGATGGCTTGGTACTTCCAGGCCACGCCGCATGAGGCTCACGATTGGGACGCCATCGAAACCCCGGTGTTGTTTGATGCCACCATCGCCGGGAAACCGCGCAAACTGCTGGCCAACGCCAGCCGCAACGGCTGGTTTTTCGTCCTCGACCGCACCAACGGCCACGCGTTGGTCAGCCGCCCCTACGTGGATGCCAACTGGACGCTGGGCACCAACGCCAAGGGCGAGCCTATCCCCAATCCCGAGAAAGAACCGCAGGTCGCCGGCGAGCTGTCCAACCCCAACCAGGGCGGCGCCGCCAACTGGTTTCCGCCCTCCTACGACCCCCAGACCGGGTTGTTCTATATCGACGCGCTCAACGCCTGGAGCGTGTACTACGTCTACGATCTCAACGCCACCCCCGAGGGCTGGGGCGGCAACGACCAAGGCGGCTATAGCGAGGGCGAACTCGAAGCCCTCGATATCAAGACCGGCAAGCCGAAGTGGGTGCATCACTGGGCTTATCCGTCCCGCTCCGGCCTGCTGACCACCGCGGGCAACTTGGTCTTCAGCGCCGGCGTGAGCTCGGACATCGAGGCCTTGAACGCCTCCACCGGCGATCCGCTCTGGCACGCCGTGCTGCCGCATGGCGTCGCCAACGCGCCCATGACCTACAGCCTCGACGGCGTGCAGTACCTGGTCGCCGGCTCCGGCAACCAACTCGTCGCCTTCACGCTGTCCCCGCGCTAAAGTCCGAGAACTCGCCATCGCCCAAACTGCCGGAAGTGATGATCAAAGCTGAAAGCGGCGGTGATTCCGCGCGCCGAGGCTACGGCGAAGGCGATGGCATCGCATAGCTCCAACTTTTATCGCTGTGTTTGACCAGCAAATTCCGCGCGGCCTGTTCCTCCTCCGGCGTTATGCGGAGAACGGCAAGCCCGTGGTGGAGGAGCCAATCCAAGGCAACGCCGCGGCCCAGTCGGCTCAGCAGCAGGGCATGGGTTTCAACTTCGATGTCATTGGTAATCACGCCCGGGCGCAATTCAGCGCTCAGTTTGTGGAAGATCTCGATTGCCAGCCCGTGCCGATCGTCCCCTGCGTCCACGAGCGCCAAGCTGGCGCTGGAGTCCCAGAAGACGGCATGGCCTAGCAAGACCGATCACCGCTGGCGAGAGCGGTAGCGGTGATCCGGCGCGCCATGGCCGCCTCTGCCAGGATGGCGTGTTTAGCGCTCGCCCCCGGTCCCCGGCCGCCGCTGTTCCCGATTCCGATGAGACGCGCCATGGGGTGGGAGGGCGAGATCGGCATCAGTTGCGCCGGCCCTAGCGCCGCCGGGCGCACCGCAGCCTCGGGAATCAACCGCCGCCCGCGCCGGCGCACGCTCGCGAGTTCCTTCCGCTGGATCATCCGCCAAACCGTCGCGCGCGAAACCCCCAATGCCGCGCGCGCCTCTTCCACGGTGAGCATATGTGCCCGGGCCATGCGCTGAACGTATCAAAACCGTCTCACCCCGCCCCCATCGGCCTACGTGGGCACGCGCAGCAGCAGGTACACGCCCAGGCCGAGAAACAGCGCGTCGGGGGTCCAGGCGGCGAGGCCGGCGGGGAGCTGGTTGAGGTTGCCCAACGCTTCCAGCAAGCTCGAGGAACTCCAGTAGGCGATGGCCACCACGATGGCCACCGTCAGGCCCGCCACCGCGCCCCGGCGTCCGACCGTGAGGGCGAAGGGAAACGCCAGCAGCGCCATGATCACCGTGATCAGCGGATAGGCGACCTTCTTCGCCAGGGTGACGCTCAAGCGCGCCACATCGTAGCCGCTGCTGCGCAGCGACTGAATATAGTGGCGCAGCTCGGTGTAGGTCATCTGTGTGCCCTGGCGGG
>JANWJU010000067.1 GCA_025451775.1 Terriglobales bacterium | reverse complement strand
GCCGCTGCAGTTCGCCGATGGGGAAACGGCCGAGTCGCTGGGCCTCAGCGGCGAGGAGACGTTTGATCTTGAGGGGCTGGACCAGCTCGAGCCCGGCGGCCGGCTCACCGTCGCCGCCGTGGACGCGACCGGTCAGCGGCGCACCTTCACCACCACGGTACGCATCGACACGCCCATGGAGCTGGCCTACTACCGCGACGGCGGCATCCTCCCCTACGTGCTCAATCAGCTCCTGGGTTCGAACGGCGCCGCCGCCGCCACCCTCGAAGAGTGCTGAGCGCGCGAACCCGCCGACTCATATATTGAAAATATAGGCCAGCCCTAAACTAACCCCGGTCACCGCCGTTCGCGTCAGCTTGCCGGCGTAGGTTTCAAGCCGTTGCTTGTCCACCTCCCGCACATGATCGCAGAGTGCGACGCTGTCGTGAAGGCTTTGACCCGGATTAACCTGAATCATCGCCAGGGGGACTTTGATCCGGTAGGCGTTCGCCTTGAAAAGTGTGGATGAGAGCGGGACGACCACTACTGTCCCGCCGGTGGCGTTCACCTCGGCCCGCGACATCACGACGCACGGGCGTCGCTTTGCCTGCTCATGGGTTGACGGCATCCCCAGGTCCACCCAATAGATGTCGCCCGCGTTGATCGTCACCAAAGGTCCATGCCCGCCAGATATCAGTAAGCGTCGTCGTCGATGTCCACCATGGGCGAAGTCGCAAGTTCAAGATCCTCCTGATCCCACACCCTCGTCAGCGGCAGCGATTCGCTTTGCGGAAAACGGAGATCGAACGCTTGGCGCGCGAACGAATAGGCGTTCACCGCATTGCGCAGCCATTCAACCAGATTGTCGAGCACCTCCGGGAAGACCGGCGCGCCCGTTCGAAGCGCGGCGGCCAGACAGTCCAGCGCGAATTGGCTGCGAAGCCCATGCGCCAGATAGTGGGCAGCGTACTCGGCGTCCTGTTTGGCTTGGCCGCTGGCCGCCGGTGTCGTGCTAAACGCGCTGATGAGATCGTTCGTCTTGCGGAAGGTCCAGATCGTGAATAGAACCTGAGATTGGGCCAGTTGACCGAACTGCGCGGCCCCACCGGCCTTGAACTCCGCATCGAGCGCGCGCAGGGAATCCTGCGACAGCGCCTCGGCCACGCTGGCGTCGACCGCAACCCGGACGAATTTGGCCAGGGATAGCGCCAAAGCGGCATATTTGCGAAAGGCCTCCGGTGCACGCTCGTCGAACTCGGCCCCGGTTCGGGCCTCCAGCGTGCCGTGCAGAAGTCCGTCCAGCACAGAAAGCATCCCGTCGATCACCTCGCGTACGTTAGCGGGTACGCCCCTGCGGGAGGGCAAATCGGGTTGATCGACGCGGAATCGCGGTGCGAAAAAGGCCATCGGAAGCGTGTCGACAAGCCCAGCTTCCGCGGAGGTCAGAGTCGCATTCATAGTATTGGCAGTTGGATGCGGCGCCTGGACGGTACCTTCGCACCTATTCGACACAACTATAACAGCAATATCGAGAGCAGCGTCAGACGCGGCAGGGTGCGAGTTCACTCGACTAATGCGACGGCCAGCCGGTCGAGTTCGGAATGGCCCGGCTGGCCCTGATTATCGGCGAAGATGGCGAAGGCAAGGTGCTCGCCGTGGCGCGTGGTGACGTAGCCGCTGAGGCAGTGCACGTGGGTCATTGATCCGGTCTTGCCGGTTAAGACCCCGGCGGCGGCGGTGCCGCGGAAGCGGTGCACGAGCGTGCCATCCTCGCCGGCCACGGGGAAAAACGACCGCCAGGCCGAGGCCTCGGGCTGCCCGTTCATGTAGCGCAACAGGCGGACGACGCCGGCGGGCGTAACCAGGTCGAGGCGGGAGAGTCCGCTGCCATCCACCAGCTCGGCGTCGTCGTGGGCGAGCCCGGCGCGGTGCTCAAACGCCGCCACCACGCGCTCGCCCGCCGCCACCTCGCCGTCCTCGCCCGATGCGCCGGGCGCGCCGCGCAGTTTGCCCAACAAACGCAGCAGCAGCTCGGCGTGCAGGTTCTCGCTCACCTTGGCGGTGGTCTGCAGAATCTCCCACAGCGGCGGCGACTCCCAGGTGGCCAGCGTGAAGCCAGCGCGCGGCGCGCCCATGGCCACTCCCTGCGCGCGGTGCCGCGCGCGCGCCGCGCCCACAACCGTAATGCCGTGATCGAGCAGCGCCTGGCGCAAGAGCTCGGCGGCATACAACGCCGGATCGCGGACCGGAATCGCCTCCACGCCGCCAGCACTGCCCACCGCCACTTCCCCATCCAGACGTAAAGCGCCCGGCCACCCGGAGACCGTCACCGCCGTGCGGTGGCCGGTCACGACATGGTTATCGATCAAGGCCGCGCCCACGCCAGGGACGAGGCGCACCTGCGCGGGCGCGCCCGCCACCGCTCCCGGCACGATTTCGACGAAGCGCTGGTTGTCGTTCATGGTGAGCGCCCCGACGGGCGCGCCGTAGTCCTGCGCCAGGTCGTCGGCAGCCCAGCCGCGTCCGTAGCGATCGTCGGCGAAGTAAGCATCGTCGCCGATGACAGCGCCCGCAATGCGGGTCACGCCGCGCGCCACCAACTGCTGCGCCAAACGGTCCGCGGCCAGCATGGGATCGTAGGGCAGCTGCAGGGCGCCGGTGGGCGTGGCCGGGGCGCGGTATTGATAGGGGTACACGCGTCCGGAGAGGCTGGGGTCGCCGGCGCCCACCAGCGTAAGATCGCCGGTGATCACGCCCGCCGCATCCGGCGCGGTGCCTGCCTCAACCACGGTGTGAAACCGGTACTGCGGGCCGAGAAGTTCGAGCGCGGCCGCGAGCGCGAACAGCTTGGCGTTGGAGGCGGGTGTGAACCAGCGCTCGCCGTTGCGGTCGTAGAGCACGCGTTGCCGGTCGAGCGAGTAGACGTAGACGCCCCAGAAACCGCTTGCGGCGGCCGGCTCCCCCAGCAGGCGGTCAAGCGTGTGCCGCAGGGCGCGGTCGCGGGTGGCTCGCCACTTTGCGCTGGGTCGCTCCCGCTGGTCGCTTGAGGGCGGGCTTCGATTGGCGGCAGGGGATGCCCGCTGTGCTCGTGGCCTCTCCAAGCTGCCTCCCGTCGTGAGCGCCGCCGGCGGCGCCGCGAACGCCGTGGTCGCCAACGTCACCGCCAGGCTCAAGGCAAGACCTAAGGCGAAGCCCCGATGGCGCGATCGGCCCGCGAATCGCATGGTGAATTCTAAACCGTTCCGCCCCCATGCGCCTCACCGGCATCTTCTCGATTCTGCAAGCAGCGCGCCCGCGCTGCCGCCATCGGTTTGGCTTCCCCATCTCAGGCTACGTGCGCTGCTTGCGCTGCACGCGCTGTTTTCCGCTGGAGTTGACCCCGCAAGGCGAGTGGCAGATCGGTAAATCGCCGCTCCCGTTCGATCCCGCCCTTGCCAGCGGGCACAGCGGTCTGCAACCGCGCTAGCAGCCCCGCGCCGCCCTCCTCGGGCCACCTCAGAGAATCTGGGGTATAATAGCGACATCACATAGACACTACGCCTCCGCGTAGTGGGTGATTCGGACCAGCGCTTCGGCCCTCACGCCAGGACGCACCTTCGGTCCCGATTCTTCCCCCCTCATGCAACGTTTCCGCTATCACCTCGCCCTCGCCGTGTCGCTGGTTGTGCTGCCGGCGATGGCGGTGCATCCCGTGCCCGTGTCCTTGGTGCAAGTGTCGCTGGCGCCGCGGCGGGCGGCCGCCCCCTATCAGGTGGGCATGGCGAGCTGGTATGGAGCTTGGTTCCAGGGCAAGGAAACCACGAGCGGCGAGCCTTTCAACATGGACGCGCTCACCGCCGCGCACCGCCAGTTGCCGCTGGGCACGCGCGTGCGCGTGACCAACCTGCTGAACCAGCGCTCGGTGGTGCTGCGCATCAATGATCGCGGGCCCGTGCCGACGAGCCGCTGCCTGGATGTCAGCCTCGCCGCCGCGCGGGCGCTGGGGTTTGTGGGCGCCGGGTTGGCGCCGGTGCGGATTGACGTTGTGCCGGCCGCGCCCGTTCCGGCCGCTCCCCTGCCGCAGCTAGCCGAGCGATAATCAAAGCAGGACGGATACCGCACTTGGACGAACGCCTGCAAAAACTCATCGCTCAAGCCGGTATCACGTCCCGCCGCAAGGCGGAGGAGATGATCCTCGCCGGGCGCGTCACCGTCAACGGCGCCACCGTGGCCACGCTGGGCGCCAAAGCCGACAGCGCCCGCGACCGCGTTTCCGTCGATGGCAAGCCGGTGCACCGGCCCGCCATCCAGCACTATCTGCTGTTGTATAAGCCCAAAGGCGTGGTCACCACGCTCAGCGATCCCGAGGGGCGGCCGACGATCCGCGAATACCTGCGCGGCGTGCGCGACCGCCTCTATCCGGTGGGACGGCTCGATTACAACTCCGAAGGCCTGCTGCTGCTCACCAACGACGGCGAACTCACCAACCGCATCCTGCACGCCTCGACGGCGCTGCCGAAAACCTACTGGGTCAAAGTCGCCGGCCGCCCCACCGAGGAGCAGTTGCAGCGGCTGCGCAAAGGCGTCGTGGTGGATGGGCGCCGCACCGCCCCCGCGCAAATCCGCTGGCTGGCGGCGAGCCGCGCCAGCGGACGCGAGCGCCAGCGCGCCGGCGTCTACCGCACTTCCACCGACAATCCCTGGCTCGAGGTGGTGCTGATCGAGGGGCGCTATCATCAAATCCGGAAGATGTTTCTCATCGCCGGACATCCTGTTGAAAAACTCAAGCGCGTCGCCATCGGCCCACTCACCATTGGCGCCCTCAAGCCTGGACACTTGCGCCCGTTGACCGATGCCGAGGTGCGGCAACTGCGGCGCGCGACCCACGCCCTGGAACGGAGAGGGGCATGAGCTTTCCCGCCCCCATCGAACCCTTTATTCTGCAGGCGCGGACGATTGCGGTGGTGGGGCTGTCCAGCAACCCGGTGCGCCCCAGCTACGGCGTCGCCCGCTATCTGCAGCAACAGGGCTACCGCATCGTCCCCGTCAATCCCAAGGAAACCGTGGTGCTGGGAGAGCCGGCCTTCGCCGATTTGGAGCAGGCACAGGCGGCCGGCCCGATCGACATCGTCTGCGTCTTCCGCCGCAGTGAACACGTTCCCGCGATCGCCCGCACGGCGGCGCGGATCGGCGCCGGCATGCTCTGGCTGCAGGAAGGGGTGGCCCACCCCGCCGCCGAAGCCGAAGCGCGCGCCGCCGGCTTGCTGGTAGTGGCCGATCACTGTTTGCTCAAGGCCCACATCCGCCTGCGAGCGCGCCAGCAAACCCCGGAAGCGGCGGCCGGGAAGGCTTCACGGTGACCACCATTTACATGGTCGTGTTGCTGGCCGCCAGCGCCGCCGCCGTGGCGTTGGTCGCCGGGCGAATTCACCGCCTCGCTCAAGGCCCCCGGCCGGCACGCGGCCGCCTGTTGAACGAATGGGCCTGGACGTTGCTGCCCCTGCTGGTGCTGGGGGCGTTGCTGTGGCGCGCCCTAGGCATGAAAACGGGCATAAAATAGGAGTTTGGCGCACCGTTACTCAAGATCCTCGTCCAGCACAGCCGGCGCCTCCAGCGCTGCCAGCGTTGCCAAGGCCACCGCCCTGCATGTGGCCGCGCCGCGCACCTTGGCCGCGCGCGCCAACGACTGCCTGATGCTGACCAAGCCGCGGGTCACGCTGCTGGTCGTGCTGACGGCTGTTGCCGCCTGCTACGTGGGCGCGCAGCGGGCCTTGTCGCCGGGGCTGTTGATGGAACTGGCCGTCGGCACCGGGCTGCTCGCCGGCGGCACCGCCGCCCTCAATCAGCTTTGGGAACGGCGCACCGACGGGCTCATGGCCCGCACCTCGGCCCGCCCGCTCCCGGCGGGACGGCTGCGGCCGCCGCCCGCGGCGCTATTTGGCGGCGTGGTCTCGGCTGCGGGCGCGGCCATGCTCTGGTTCACCGTGAACCCGCTCTCGGCCGAGATGGGCTTGGCCACCATGGGTCTGTACCTGTTGGCCTATACCCCGCTCAAATTCAAGTCTCCCATCAGCACCTTGGTGGGCGCGTTCCCGGGCGCGGGCCCCATCCTGATGGGCTGGGCGGCGGCGCGCGGCACGCTCGACCTCGGCGCCTGGATTCTGTTCGGCATCCAGTTCCTCTGGCAGTTCCCGCATTTTCTTGCCATCGCCTGGCTCTACAAAGAGCAGTACGAGCGCGCCGGCATCCGCATGCTGCCCGTGGTGGACGAAAACGGCGCGGAAACCTCCCACCAAGTCCTGCTCTACAGCCTCGCGCTGATCCCGGTGAGCCTCATGCCCACCCTCATCGGACTCACCGGCACGGTGTACTTCGTGGGCGCCCTCATCCTCGGCGTGGCGCTGCTCTGGTACGGGGTCAAGTGCGTGCGCGCCAAAACGCGCTTCAGCTACCGCCGGCTGCTACAGGCCAGCGTGATCTATTTGCCGCTGCTGTTCGCCCTCATGGCCGGCGACCGGATCTTCCATGTCTAAATTTAAACGCGGGCGCCCGGCTTCGCCGCCCGCTTGGCCGCCGGCGCGTCGCGGGGACCCCCGAGCCCCGCTCGTGCGCCGGCGGCGTCTAAAGCGATGCCGCTAAACGCCGTCTTCGGCTGGGACGCGCTGCCGGCCTGGATCGCCATCCTCAACGGCATCAGCGCGGTGTTGTTGGTAGGCGGCCTGTACTTCATCCGCCACCGCCGCATCACCGCCCACCGCCGCTGCATGCTCTCCGCCTTCGTTGCCTCGGCGCTGTTCCTGGCTGTGTACGTCCTGCATCATTGGCATGCCGGCATCGTATATTTTTCCGGTCAGGGCTGGCATCGCACCCTCTATTTCCTGGTGCTGGGCACCCACACCCCGCTCGCCGCCATCGTTCCGGTGCTGGCCATTGTGACGCTCACCCTGGCGCTGCGCGGCCGTTTCAGCCGCCACCGGCGCTGGGCCCGCTGGACTTGGCCGATTTGGATGTACGTCTCCCTCAGCGGCATCGCCGTCTACTGGATGCTCTACCACCCCTGAAGGCCCCCGACGGCCACGGAATGGCACGCAAGTTGCTGGATCCGTCGCATGTTGACCCAACGCGCCCGGAATTGGATCCTCCTGCCCGCCTTGTTGTGTGCGTTCTGCCTCGCCGGCTCGGCACAGTCGCCGGTGCGGTACACGTTCTTCGGCGGCGCGCTGCTGGGCTCGCCCAACGGATTCGCGGCCGGCGGCGCCCTGAACTTCGCCATCAATCGCAACGTGAGCTTTGAGCCGTCGCTTGCGCTGGGACGCAGTGGCAATGAAGGCCTGTTCACCGCCGACGGCGTCTTTCACTATGACTTCCACCTCGACGACGAGGCCTTTATCCCCTACCTCCTGGGCGGCGTAGGCTTGGCGCAGTGGGGTTCGGCCACGCACGGCTCGGCGATTATCGGCGTGGGCGCGCGCATTCCGCTGGGCCACGGCACCTGGCTGGTGCCCGAGGTGCGCGGCGCCACCCACGGCCTGGCGCGATTCACCATCGGCATCAGCAAAAGCTTTTAGCGCTGGGCGGCGGCCGGCGCGGTGGCAGCGGTATCATAGGAGAAGCCGTGAGAGCTCCTCTACTTCTGCTGGGTCTCGCCGCCGGGCTGGCGCTCATTCTGGTCTTTGCCGGCGTGGGCGTGCACTCGAACCCGGTCTATAACGCCGCCTCCGCGGCCGCCTCCGCCCCGCCCGACCCCGACGCCGCCACCGGCGCCCTGGTGCTGCAAGCGTGCGGCGGCTGCCACAGCGTGGCCACGCTCACCCAGCACCCGCAGGATGCCGCCGGATGGACGGCGACCGTGGCCTCCATGGAGCAGCTCGGCGCCCAAGTCCCCTCCGCTCAGCGCGCCGCCGTCATCGCCTACTTGGCCAACCACTTCGGCCCGCGGTAGACGCCGGCCCCGATCCCGCCCCGCCCGGCGGCGGCTTGACAGGCTCATGTACTTTGCAGTACAAAGTACATGGCGGTGCAAATTTACGGCGAACCGCACCCAGGAGGCAGGCTTGCGGCCGCTGCGCGTCAAATTCATACTTCCGGCCCTCACCGAGGCGACGAGCCCGTTCTTCCGCCCGGTGAAATACTCACTATTTCCGCCCCTCGGTTTGGCCACGCTCGCCGCTTACCTCGACCCCGGCGACGAGGCTGACATCGAGGACGAGCACATCGCGCCGCTCGCCCTCATTCCGGAATCCGCCGCTGCAACGCCGGACGTGGTGGTGATCCAGGTGTACATCACCAACGCCCGGCGGGCCTACCGGCTGGCTGACGCGTGGCGCGCGCGCGGCTCCCACGTGGCCTTGGGCGGATTGCACGTCACCGCCCTGCCCGAGGAGGCCGCCGCCCATGCGGATTCCATCTTTCTGGGTCCGGGCGAACAGACCTTCCCCCGGTTTCTGGCGGAGTTCCGGGCGGGCCGGCCACAACCACAGTACCGCTCCACCACGGGCCGCACGCTGGAGCGGCTGCCGCCGGTGCGCCGCGATCTCATCCGCCGCCGCCATTATCTGGTTCCCAACTCGCTGGTGGTGACCCGCGGCTGCCCGCAGCACTGCGACTTCTGTTACAAGGATGCTTTTTTTGCCGGAGGCGCGGGCTTTTATACGCAGTCCGTGGATGACGCGCTCGCCGAGATTGAACGCCTGCCGGGCCGCCATCTCTATTTCCTCGACGATCACCTGCTCGGCAATCCGCGCTTCGCGCGTGCACTCTTCGCCGGCATGCAAGGGATGAAGCGCCTGTTCCAAGGCGCTGCGACCGTGGATTCAATCCTGCGCGGCGATCTCATCGAAGCGGCCGCCAACGCCGGCTTGCGCAGCCTCTTCGTGGGGTTTGAGACGTTGGCGCCCTCCAACCTCGCCGCCAGCAACAAGCGCCAGAACCTCGGCCGTGATTATCGCGCGGTGACTGAGAGGCTGCATGGCCTCGGCATCATGATCAACGGCAGTTTCGTCTTCGGCATGGATGACGACGGCCCCGACGTCTTCGCCCGCACCGTCGATTGGGCCCTCGAGCAGGGCATCACCACCGCAACCTTCCACATCCAAACGCCCTACCCCGGCACCCGGCTCTGGCAGCGCATGGAGGCCGCCGGGCGCATCCTCACCCGCGACTGGGACCTGTACGACACCCGCCACACCGTCTTCCAGCCGGCGCGGCTGACGCCCGCGCAGCTCGAAGCAGGTTATGGGCGCGCCTACCACGACTTCTACACCTGGAGCGCCATCGCCCGTGCCGCCTGGACACACGGTTCGCTGCAACACCAGGCCAAGCATTTCTTCTACGCCGCCGGATGGAAACGCCTGGAATGGTTTTGGGACGCGATCATTCGCGCCCGGCAGTTGAACCGTCTCACCCCCCTACTCGAGGCCGTCCTCTCGCAAGTGAGCCGCGCGGAGTCACCTCGCGCCATGACAGAAGAGGCGAAACTCGCCCCAGCACCCGATCAGCGCAAGCCGTGCGAGAATTCCGGCGAAGCGCCGGCCTGAGCGTTATGGCCTCAACGGCGAAACGGCCGCAGGAAGCGGCGCCGCCAGGAGAGGTCCTTGCCACCTTAAAGTTGGCTGCCGCGCCCAGCGGTCCACTTGATGTTGCACCCCAGGCTGGGGATCTGGTCGGGGTTCACGGACTGGCCGGCGAGCAGCGCGTCCAGGGCGGCGCGCAGATCCCGCCCGGTGACCGGGCGGCCATTCTGCGGACGGCTGTCGTCCATCTGCCCCCGGTAAGCCAGCTTGCGGCCGGTATCGAAGAGGAAAAAGTCCGGGGTGCAGGCGGCGCGGTAGGCGCGCGCCACCTCCTGCGATTCGTCGTAGCAGTAAGGGAAGGTGAATCCCTGCCCGGCCGCCTGCTCGCGCAGGCTGGCGGGAGCGTCCTCGGGTTGGGCGGTAATGTCGTTGGAGCTGATGGCGACGATGCCCACCCGGCCGGCGTAGTCGCGGCCCAGTTGGGCCAACCCCGCCTGGACGTGCTTGACGTAGGGACAGTGGCGGCAGAGGAACATCACCAGCAACGGCTGCCCGATGAGGAAGTCACCAAGGCGTACCGTCTTCCCGGTGGTCACGTCAGGAAGAGCAAACGCCGGTGCCGGCGTGCCCAGCGGCAGCATGGTCGATGGAGTGCGGGACATGCTTCAAGCGTAACGCACACGGCCCCACTTTTCAGGGCGCTACCGCGGCCTTACCTTACCGCACTTGGGCGGCGATCTCCGACGCCAGGCCGGTGCCGGCGCCCGCGGTCATCTCCTGCGGGCGGTCGCCCCAGGCGGGCACGTCCAGGTTGTAGCGGTGCTCGGCCATGGTCTGGGTGTTGCGCACCGCCCAATCGTGCTGGTCGATCTGCAACAGCACCGAGGCGATGGGAATCTTGCCGGAGAAGATGTGGGGCTTGAGGCCTTCGAGAAACGCCTGGCTGTCGCGATCGCCGCGCCACCCCAGGGTGAAGTGCAGCTTGTGGTACATCAACTTCTCGAGCGGCAGCGGCAGCGCCAGCTTGACGTCGCGCTGTGGCGTATCGACATAGACGCCGAGCATGCGCTTGGTGATATTGGCGTAGTCGAAGGTGCGCGAGACCAGGCGGATGAACCCTTCCTGAAGTTGGCGCGGGGTCATCTTCATGGGCACGAAGACGGTGTGATGGGCGTCGTAGAGCTTGGCCTTCACGGTGAGGATGCGCCCCTCGGCCAAGTACCGCTTCCACTGGTTGGCGGTGGGGGTCAGGATGTTGAAGTACGGATACAGGATGTTGCAGCGGTCGAAGAAATCGTAGGCGACGTCGAAGCTTTCCAAGGTGTCGGTGTCGGTGCCAAAGATAAAGCTGGCGATCACCTCCATGCCATGCTCCCGCATGGTGCGCACCACGTCCTCGTACTTGAAGGCGATGTTGTGCAGCTTGTTGTAACTGCGCAGCGTCGCCGGGTCCAGGCTCTCCAGCCCCATGAAGATGTTGTAGAAGCCGGCCTCCTGCATCAGCGCCACGGCCTCTTTGTCCTTGTGGGCGTTGATGGTCATCTGCGAGCCGAAGACCGGGTTGTATTTGGGGTACTTGGCGCGCAGCTTGATGATCGCCCGCAGCAACTCCTTGATCTGGCGGGGGTTGCCGAAGATGTTGTCGTCGACGAAGAAGATGGGGCGGAAGAAGATCCGTCCCATAAGGTCGTTTTTGAAGATGACCTCGAGTTCGCGGCACAAGTTCTCCGGCGTCTTGTACCGCATGTCGTGGCCCAGCATCTGCACGATTGAACAGAAGTCGCAGCTGAACGGGCAGCCGCGGCTGGCCTGCAGCGTGAGCGAGACCTGATGCAGCCACTCCCAGCGCTTGACCCGCGTCAGGTGCAGCGCCTTGCTCATGTCGGTCTTGTCTTTTTGCTCGTAGATCGGCTTGAGCTTGCCATCGCGGCAATCGATGAGCATCTGCTCCCAGACGTACTCCGCCTCGGTGGTGCAGATGGCGTCGGCGTGGGCCAGGCTGTTCTGCGGGATCATGAACGGGTGGTACCCGCCCATCGCCACCTTGATCTTGCGCTTGCGGAAGCGGTCGGCGATCTGGTAGGCGCGGGTGGCGTTGGTCACCATGACGGTGATCCCCACCAGGTCGAAGTCGCCGTCGAAGGGAATCTCGCGCAGGTTCTCGTTGACGACGGTGAGCTCGACCCAATCGGGGGTGAGCGCCGCCAAGGCCTCGAGGCCGTTGAACTGGAGTCCGTAGCTCTTGCCGCGCAGCGGCCAGAAGGTCAACTCATGGATCCGCTCCATGCTGAATTGGGTACGGACCTGCGACTCGGGGTCGCGCTTGGGATAGACCAACAGGACGCGCATACGTTTAGGCTCCCTGCCTATAAGCTTGCCGCTTATAGCCTACGGCTGAACGGCGGAAAAATGGAGAGTTTTCTCCCCAACCGCCAAAAACGCCTGCTCAATCGCCCTCAAAGCCGCTAGAACCTCCGTGGGCGACCGCACCCGGTACGCCGCCGCCGTGGCCCCGGTCCCTTCGCCGTGTTCCACCTTAACCCCAATGACATGAACGTCATCGAAGCTAAAGACATCCTCATCGGTGACGTCGTCGCCAAAGTAAAAGGCGAGATCGCAGCCCAGGCGGGTGCGGAGCCGGTGCACGGCAAGTCCCTTCGTCAGGGCGCCTTCGGGCAGCAATTCGGCCAGTTGCCGCCCCAACATGACCCGGTAGGCGCCGGAGGCTGCCAACTCGGAGAACGCTGCCTGGATGCCGGCTTCCCACTGCGGCGCTTGGCGGAAGTGCACGGCGACCGAATAGGGTTTGGCCTCGACCTGGACTCCGGGCCACGCCGCCGCGCGCCGCTGAATCTCGGCCGCCACCGTTTTTATCTGATGGCGGATGCGCACATGGTCCTCGGGCTGGTGCGGCGCGGGGTGCGCCGCCGGCTCCTCAGGGGCGCTGCTCTCGTTGCCGTGGCCGCCCACGTACCAGCATCCTGGCACTGGACAGCGCGCCTGCAAGTCGCTGAGCGCGCGCCCGCTCACCAGCGCCACCCGCATCCGCGGCTGCTGGGCCAGGCGGCGGAGCAGCGCCAACACCCCCGGCAGCGGTGCGGCCGCCTCCGGTTGGGGCACGATTTCGGCCAGGGTGCCGTCGAAATCACTGGCGATGAGCACGCGTGAGGCGTGTTGCAGCCGGCTCGTCCACATCGTCATCGTGCTGGGCGCGCGGCCGGGGCCGGTGGCTTGGGGCGGCGGCAGAAAATTGAGGGCTTTGGGCATCGAACTCGCGCTGGCGGATGGCGCGCAGAATCTCCCGCGCCCAGACGCCTATATCATAGTGTGCCACGCGCCAGCGCAGCCGCCGCATGCGCTCGCAGCGCTCCGCCTCCGGCATCGCCAGCGCCGCCGCGATGGCGTCGGCAAAGCCGTCGGTGGCGTAGGGGTTCATCTGCACCGCCTCGTGCAGCGCCCGCGCCGCGCCCGTAAACTCGCTCAACACCAGCACCGCATCGTCGCGCCCGGCGGCGACGAACTCCTTGGCCACCAGGTTCATGCCGTCGTGCAGCGAACTCACGATCACGGCATCGGCGGCACGGTACCAGTTCCACACCTTCTCCGGCTCGACGTAGATGTGCAGCGCCCGCACCGGCGTCCAGGCCGCGGTCGAGTGCGTGGCGTTGACGCGCGCCACCGCCCGGTCCACCGCCTGGGCGTAATCCCGGTAGGCGCGCACGGTGGTGCGGCTGGGGGTGGCGATATGGACGAAATCCACCTTCTCCAACCACTCCGGATGGCGCTCGAACAGGCGCCCGATCGCCGCCAGGCGTTCGAGAATGCCTTTGGAGTAATCCAGCCGCTCGACGCTGATCACCAGCTTGCGGTCGGTGGCGCCCGCTGGCCTGGGGGCGCCAGTGCCGCTGCCGACAAACCGGTGGCGCAGGTTCTCCGCTTCCATCAGTGCCGCCGGCTGGCGTGCCGACTGCTGAATGCGGTGGTAATCCACGCTCATCGGGAACGCCGCCACGCTGGTGCGGCTGCGGCCATTGTGGCCGGCCGAACTCACCACCGCCGTCGCTTCCCGGTCGACGCGCGCCTGCAACTCCCGGTCCACGGTATCGAGAAAATTGTTGCAGTGGTAGGTCAGGTGAAATCCCAAAAGGTCGTTGCCCAGCAGCCCGCGCAGGATCTCCCGCCGCCAGGGGCAAATGCGGAACGCCTCCGGGTTCGGCCAGGGGATGTGCCAGAACTGGGCAATGATCGCCTGTGGGCAGCGCTCGCGCAGCAGCTGCGGCAGGATGGCAAGGTGGAAATCCTGAATGAACACCACCGCCGGCTGGTCCTTCACCTCGTCGGCCACGACATCGGCGAAGATGTGGTTCACCTGCACGTAGGCCTTCCACCACCGTTCCTCGAAGCGCGGCTGGTGGTAGGCGATGTGGCACAGCGGCCACAGCGTGGAGTTAGAGAAACCGGTGTAGTAATCCTGCTGCTGCTTGGCGGTGAGGAATATACGGCGCAGATCGTACTCGACGCCGGCGGGCCGTGGACGCACGCGCCCGCTGGCGTCGGAGGCATCGGCGTCGGCGTTGCCGCTGGAGGCGGCGATCCAGGTGCCGCTCGTGGCCTGTACAATGGGCTCCAGCGCGAGGGTGAGGCCGCTGGGCGGCTTTTCCACGCGCACCTGCTCCCCGTGGCGGACGTGGGCGAACGGTTGCCGGTTGGAGACAATGATGAACCGCCGTCCCTCCAGCCCGCCGCCACTTGCAGTCAAGTCCTGCAGAAGCTGTTTGACACCTACCATGAAAACCAAGAGCCTGCACTCCATGATACCTCTGCGACCCCCCGCCCCTCCGGCCACGGACTCGTGTCCGATGGTGGTTGAGTGTGTGCAGCCCCAAGTGGATGGCGGCCGTCATCCGGTGAAGCGCGAGATTGGCGAACGGTTCAATGTCTCGGCCGATATCTATCAACACGGGCACGAGATCCTATCGGCGGTCTTACTGCACCGTCGCGCCGGCGGCGGCCATGATGGTGGCACTGCCGCTTGGAGCGCCACACCTCTCCACGACCAGGGGAATGACCGCTGGGAAGGCAGCTTCGCCTTGGAGAACTTGGGCGTGTACGAGTACGCCATTACCGCCTGGGTGGAGACGTTTTCCAGTTGGCGGCGGGATACCGAACGCAAGCGTGCCGCCGGCCAGGACATCGCCAGCGACCTGATCGAGGGCCATACCCTGGTGCGCGCCGCCCTGCCCGGCCATGCCGCGGCCGCGCCCAACGCGGCGGCGGAGCTGCTGTTGAGCCCCGAGCTCGACGCTGAGATGCGGGCCGCCAGGCGCGCCGCCATCACCCTCGCACCCCTGCCCGGCGGCGCCGTTTTTCGCGTCCTGTGCGAGCGCGAACGTGCGCGCTACGGTGCCTGGTACGAAATGTTTCCGCGCTCCCAGGGCACCGACCCCAGCCGCAGCGCCACCTTCCACGAGGCCGAAGCGCGGCTCGACGAGATCCAGGCCCTGGGTTTCGACGTGATCTATCTGCCGCCCATCCATCCCATCGGCCTCACCCAGCGCAAGGGTCCCAACAACGCCCTCACCGCCTCCCCCGGCGACCCCGGCAGCCCCTACGCCATCGGCAACGACGAGGGCGGTCATGACGCCATCGAGCCCGGACTCGGCACCCTCGCCGATTTCGACCACTTCACCGCCGCCTGCCACGCCCGCGGGCTCGAAGTGGCGCTCGATTTCGCCCTCAACTGCTCCCCCGACCACCCCTACGTCCGCCAGCACCCGGAGTGGTTTTACCACCGCCCCGACGGCAGCATCAAATACGCCGAAAATCCCCCCAAGCGCTACGAGGATATCTACCCGCTCAACTTCGACGGCCCCGCCAAGGACGCCATCGCCGCCGAGTTGCGCCGCGTGCTGCTGTTCTGGGCTCGGCACCGCGTCCGTATCTTCCGCGTCGACAACCCCCACACCAAACCCATGCCGCTGTGGGCGTGGCTGATCGCCGAAGTGCGCGCCGTCTACCCCGATGTGGTGTTTCTGGCGGAGGCATTCACGCGCCCCAAACCGATGAAACACTTGGCCAAGATCGGCTTCTCCCAGTCCTACACCTACTTCACCTGGCGCAATACCAAGCAGGAACTCACCGAGTACCTCACCGAACTGGCACTGGGACCGGCACGCGAGTACTTCCGTCCCAACTTCTTCACCAACACTCCCGACATCCTGCCCGAAATCCTGCAGACGGGCAGCCGGGCGGCGTTCCTGTCGCGCTTCATTCTGGCGGCGACGCTGTCGCCTTCCTACGGCATCTACAGCGGCTTCGAGCTGTGCGAAGGCCACGCCCTGCCCGGCACCGAGGAGTACATGGACTCGGAGAAGTACCAGTACAAGGTCTGGGATTGGGACCGGCCCGGCAACATTAAGGAGACGATCGCGCACATCAACCGCCTCCGCCGCGAGCACCCCGCGCTGCATAGAATCGAAGGGCTGCGCTTCCTCCCCGCCGCCAACGACCAGATGCTGCTCTACGCCCGTTTCACCCCCGATTACAGCGATCTGCTGGTGGTGGCGGTGAACCTCGATCCCTGGAATGTCCAGGAGGGGCCGATCGAAATTCCCGGCGCGGAACTCGGGCTCGGGGACGCGTTTGCCGTCGATGATCTGCTCGCCGGTCTGCGCGGCGTGTGGCGGGGAACACACCACCACCTCCGCCTCGACCTGGCCATGCCGGCGGCCATCCTGCACCTGCGGCCCGCCTGAAGAGTGTGGGCCGGTCTATGGCACACTGGGGGCACACGAAGCGCACGAGGACGCCATGGCTACCGCCCGCCTCACCCACATTACGCTGCCCGCCGATTTGGTCACCCGCATCGACAAACTCGTCGGTACGCGCGGCCGCAGCACCTTCCTGGCCCAACTCGCGCTTGATGAAGTTCGACGCCGCGAGTTGATCAAGATTCTAGAGGATCCCGAACCGATCTGGAAGGATGAAGATCACCCCGATATTGCCGCGCTCGGGTCCGCCGAGTGGGTCCGCCGCCAACGCTGCCACCGGCCCGGCGAAGATGCTGAATTGCCACCCCCTCTGCGGCGCCGCCGCCAATTCCGGAAACCGGCACGACAGCGGTAATCATCCTGGGCGACAGCAGCGTGCTGATTGACGTGCTGCGCCACCGGCGTGATCGTGAGGTCTTCTTGAAGTCTATGGCGGATGCCGGCCACAAACTCGCGGTCACCGCCATCAATCTCGGCGAAGTCTATGGCGGCATGTTTCCCCACGAGCAGGCCAAAATCGAGGCCTTGTTCGAGCGCATGGACGTCTACCCCATCAGCGAGGCGACTGGCCGGCACGGTGGCCTGATCAAAAGCGGCTGGGCGCGGCGCGGGCGCACGCTCGCACTGGATGACGCGCTGATCGCCGCCGCATCGAGTTCGGCCTGCCGCTCTTGACCGACAACGTGCGCGATTTCCCCATGGCGGAGTTGCAGCTCTGGCCGTTGCCGCGCGTTCAATAATAATAGGGTCGTATGTCCGAACCAGCCGCGCGCCAGATCGTGGACCGCCTGCGGGCGGCGGGCTACCAGGCCCTCTACGCCGGCGGCGCGGTGCGCGACCACCTGCTCGGCCGCCCCGCCCAGGATTACGACGTCGCCACCGACGCGGTTCCCGAGGCGGTCATGCGCCTGTTTCCCCACCATACCGCCGTGGGCGCGCGCTTTGGCGTAGTGCTGGTGCATGAAGGCGACGCTCATATTGAGGTCGCGACATTCCGCACTGACGCGACCTACCGCGATGGCCGCCACCCCGAGGCCGTGGCCTACGCCACCGATCCGCGCGAGGACGTTCAGCGCCGCGACTTCACCATCAACGGCCTGCTCATGGAACCCGAGAGCGGCGCGATCCTCGACTACGTGGGCGGCCGCGCCGACCTCGAGTCAGGCGTGGTGCGCGCCATTGGCGACCCGGAGCGGCGTTTCGCCGAGGACCGGCTGCGCATGCTGCGCGGTGTGCGCTTCGCCGCCCGCTTCAGCTTCGAGCTGGAGGCGGCCACCGCCGCCGCCATCCGGCGCCAGGCGGGCGAGATTGGCCAGGTCAGCCACGAGCGCATCCGCGACGAGCTGCTCAAAATGCTGACTGAAGGCCACGCCCGCCGCGCCTTCGAGCTGCTCGATGCCACCGGGCTGCTGCAGGCCGTGCTGCCCGAGGTGGCCGCCATGCACGGCGTCGAGCAGCCCCCCCAATACCACCCCGAGGGCGACGTCTGGACCCATACCATGATGATGCTGGGAGGCTTCGATGCCCTGCCCCCGCCCCGCTCGCCGGTGCTGGCGCTGGGCGTGCTGTTGCACGATGTGGGCAAGCCGCCCACCTTCCGCCGCGCCCCCGACCGCATCCGCTTCGACCGGCACGCGGCGATCGGCGCCCGCATCAGCCAAGCGATCGGCACGCGGCTGCGCTTGTCCGCCGTCGACGCCGCACAAGTGGTGGCGCTGGTCGAGGATCACATGCACTTCCCCGAACTGCCCCACATGCGCGTGAGCACCCGCAAGCGCTTCCTGCGCCGCCCCGGCATCGACGACCACCTCGCCCTGCACCGCCTCGACTGCCTCATGAGCCACGGCGACCTCAGCCTCTACGAGTACGCCCGCCAGCAACTGGCTGCGCTCCAGCCCGATGACGTGCGCCCGCCCCGCCTGCTCACCGGCCACGACCTCATCGCCATGGGCTACGGCCCCGGACCGCGGTTCAGCGAAATCCTCACCGCCGTCGAGGACGCCCAACTCGAAGGCCAGCTCGCCGACACCGCCGCCGCCCGCCGCTTTGTCGGTGAGCGTTATCCGATGCCCGCCCATTAAGGACAACGCGCTATGAACAGCGCAGGGGGGCAGCGGGAGCGACCCAGCGAAAAGTGGCGAGCCACCGGTTTGTCAGCGAGCCGTTCCCAGTGTCAAACTGAAGTTTCGCCATGTTCCCCACCCACCGCCCCCGCCGCTTACGCCAAAACCCCGGCCTGCGCGCCTTGGTGCGCGAGACGCGCGTTGAGCGCGCGACCATGATTCAACCGCTTTTTGTCGTCCCCGGCCGCGGCGTGCGCAAGGAGATCGCCTCACTGCCGGAACAATTCCACCTCTCGGTGGACCAACTCGTCGAGGAGGGCCACAAGCTCGCTGATCTCGGCGTGCCCGGCGTGCTGCTTTTCGGGTTGCCAGAAAGAAAGGACGCCGAGGGCAGCGGCGCCTGGGACGAGCATGGCATTGTGCAGCAGGCGGTGCGGGCGCTGAAGCGTGCCCTGCCCCAACTCCTGGTCATCACCGACCTCTGCCTGTGCGAGTACACCTCCCACGGCCACTGCGGCGTGCTGCGGCAGAATGGCGACACGGTCGAGGTGGTGAACGACGCCACGCTGCCGCTGCTGGCCCGCATCGCCGTCGCCCAGGCCGAAGCCGGCGCCGACCTGATCGCCCCCAGCGACATGATGGACGGCCGCGTGGCCGCCGTCCGCCGCGGCCTCGATGACGCCGCCTTCACCGGCACCCCCATCCTCTCCTACGCCGCCAAGTTCGCCTCTGCCTTCTACGGCCCTTTCCGCGAAGCGGCGGATTCCGCGCCGCAGGCGGGCGATCGCTGCGGCTACCAGATGGACCCCGCCAACGCCCGCGAGGCCCTGCGCGAAATGCAGCTCGACCTCGACGAGGGCGCCGACATGCTGATGGTCAAGCCCGCGCTCCCCTACCTCGACATCCTGCGCCAGGCGCGCGAGCGCTTCGAGGTGCCGCTGGCCGCCTATCAAGTCTCCGGCGAGTACGCCCAAATCCTCGCCGCCGCCCGCGCCGGCTGGCTCGACCGCGACCGCACCATGTGGGAAACCCTGACCTCGATCCGCCGCGCTGGCGCCGACGTCATCATCACCTACTTCGCTCACGCCGCCGCCCGCCAGCTTGACAAATCATGACGCCACGCGTGAAGTTCGCGACCCGGGTCAACTCCGAGATTCTGGCCAAAATCCGCGGCATCGCCGCCGGGGAAGGGCGGCAGTTGCAAGCATTGGTGGATGAGGCCCTGGCCGATCTCATCGCCAAGCGAGCGGCGGGGCACCCTCGCCCCCATGTAATGGAAGCCTATGCGTCCAGCCACCGGCGCTACACAACGCTCTATAAAAAGCTGGCGGAGTGAGCGACAGCCAGGGGCTTCGCGATCCAGGGTTGCTGAAATTTTCTCGCCATCAGCGCGCACCGATCACAGCCAGCGCGGTAGCGGCGTACGGGTTCATCTCCGGT
>JANWJU010000066.1 GCA_025451775.1 Terriglobales bacterium | reverse complement strand
TCACCTACACCCGCTTGCGCGATCTGCCCGTTCACAAGTCCATGCGCGAGGTCAGCGAGCTGATCTGGGAGACGTGCAAGACCTACTTGTTCACCCAGGGCAAGTTCCTGCTCGCGCTGGAAGCGCTGATCGCGGTCATTATCGTCATCTACTTCGGCTACTTCGACCGCATGTCGGTGGCCAAGGTGGCGACCATTTTTGCCTTTAGCGTGCTCGGCATCCTGGGCAGCTACTCGGTCGCCTGGTACGGCATCCGCGTCAACACCTTTGCCAACTCCCGCACCGCCTTCGCCAGCCTCAAGGGCAAACCCTTCCCCTGCTACGCCATCCCGCTGCGCGCGGGCATGTCGATCGGCATGGTGCTGATCTCGATCGAGCTCACCATCATGCTCTGCATCCTGCTGTTCATCCCGGGCGATTACGCCGGGCCCTGCTTCGTCGGCTTCGCCATCGGCGAATCGCTGGGTGCGGCGGTGCTGCGCGTCGCCGGCGGCATCTTCACCAAGATCGCCGACATCGGCGCCGACCTCATGAAGATCGTCTTCAACGTCAAGGAAGACGACGCCCGCAACCCCGGCGTGATCGCCGACTGCACCGGCGACAACGCCGGCGATTCGGTCGGCCCCTCCGCCGACGGCTTCGAGACCTACGGCGTCACCGGCGTGGCGCTGATCACCTTCATCATTCTGGCGGTCAAAAGCCCCTTGGTGCAGGTGCAGCTGCTGGTGTGGATTTTCATCATGCGCATCGTGATGATTCTCACCGCCGGCGGCTCCTACTTCATCAACGAGGCCTTCGCCAAGGCGCGCTACCAGCACACCGACAAATTCAACTATGAGAAGCCGCTGACCTCGCTGGTGTGGGTGACCTCGATCGTCTCCATCATCGCCACCTACATCGTGTCGTATTTCGTGATCCCCAGCATTGCCGGGGACCAGGGGCTCTGGTGGCAGCTCTCGACCGTGATCACCTGCGGCACGCTGGCGGGGGCCATCATCCCCGAGTTCGTCAAGGTATTCACCTCGACCGAATCCCGGCATGTGCGCGAGGTGGTGATCTCGTCGGAGGAAGGCGGGGCCTCGCTCAACATCCTCTCCGGTTTTGTGGCGGGCAACTTCAGCGCCTTCTGGCTGGGGTTCGTGATGCTGGCGCTGATGGCCGCCGGCTATGGCGTCAGCTTGTTTGGCCTCTCCGATCCCAACCTGATGGTGGCGCCGGCGGTGTTTGCGTTTGGCCTCGTCGCCTTTGGCTTCCTGGGCATGGGTCCGGTCACCATCGCCGTCGACAGCTACGGCCCGGTCACCGACAACGCCCAATCGGTGTACGAGCTCTCGATGATTGAAACCCTCCCCGGCATCGAAAAGGAGCTGCAATCGGAGTACGGCTTCACCCCCAATTTCGAGCGCGCCAAGGAAAACCTGGAGGAGAACGACGGCGCGGGCAACACCTTCAAGGCCACCGCCAAGCCGGTGCTGATTGGCACCGCCGTGGTGGGCGTCACCACCCTGATCTTCTCCATCATTGTGGCGCTGACCAACGGCCTCACCGCCAACCTGGACAAGCTCTCGATCCTGTACCCGCCGTTTCTGCTGGGCCTGCTCGCCGGCGGGGCGGTGATCTTCTGGTTCACCGGCGCGGCCACGCAGGCGGTCACCACCGGCGCCTACCGCGCGGTCGAGTTCATCAAGGCCAATATCCACCTGGAGAGCGCCGCCAAAGCCTCCATCGCCGACAGCAAGGCTGTGGTCGAGATCTGCACCAAGTACGCCCAAAAGGGCATGATCAACATCTTCATCGTGGTCTTTTTCGCCACCCTGGCCTTCGCCTTCGCCGAGCCGTTCCTGTTTATCGGCTACCTCATCTCGATCGCCTTCTTCGGCCTCTACCAGGCCATCTTCATGGCCAACGCCGGCGGCGCTTGGGACAACGCCAAGAAGATCGTCGAGACCGAGATGAAGCAGAAGGGCACCGAGCTGCACGCGGCCACCGTGGTGGGCGATACGGTCGGCGATCCCTTCAAGGACACTGCCTCGGTGGCGCTCAACCCCATCATCAAGTTCACCACCCTGTTCGGCCTGCTGGCGGTGGATTTGGCCGTCTCACTGGCGGCGCAACAGGGGACGACGATGAGCCACATCCTGGCGGCGGTGTTCCTGCTGATCGCGCTCATCTACGTGGGCCGGTCATTTTACAGCATGCGCATCGAGCGCGGCGCGGCCGACACCTCCAATACCGCAGCTGCAGCGCCGGCCCTGCGCGATTAAACTCCCACGCGCCATCTGGGAAGTGGCTCGCCACCCGATGCTGGCTAGATCTGCGTCTGCGCCAGCGCGCGCTTCAGGCCGGTGAAGCTGCGCCCCGCCGCCGCCATCGAGTCGCCCCAGTCGGCGGCGTTGTCCTGCTCGACGCAGAAGTGCTGCATGCCGGCCGTGCTGGCGTGTTGAAAAATCGTCCCGTAGTCGATGCCGCCCAGCCCCACCGGCACCAGCCAGGAGTTCGCCACCGCCATGCGTTGGACCTCATCCATCTCCGGCTGCGGGAACAGGAACTGCAGCGCCATGGCGTCCTTCACGTGCCAGAGGACGAACCGGCCGGGATGCTGCTGGAACATCGCCAGGATGTCCTCGCCCGCCACCGACGCCCAGCCGATGTCGAGTTGCATGACCACCAGCTCGGGATCGCTCTCCGCCAGGACGATGTCGTAGGGGCACTGCTCGCTACCGGGGAAGCGCTGAAATTCGTAGGTGTGGTTGTGGACCAGGATCTGCATGCCGTACTTCTTCGCCACCGCCCCCGTCTGGTTGTACAGGGCCACGGTGCGCTTCACCTCGTCGGGCGTCTGCTGGGGAAAGAACGCCCGTAGCAACGGCAACATTCCGCCGGGCGTCGAGGGCATGGCGCCGCCCTTCATCACCCGCTGCAGCAGCGAAGCCTGGGCCGGCGGCGGCGGCGGCTCGACCCAGCAGTACTTGTGGCCGAGGATCTGGAAGCCTTCGAGCGTCTTCTCGAGGTTCGGTCCAGGGTAGAGGTTGGCGTGGGTGCTGGGAGCGGTCAGGCCGTTCTTATCCAGCAGCGCCCGGTAGGCTTTGGGGTCGAGCCCGCTGTAATCGTCGGGCTCGACCTCCTTGTAACCTAAAGCCGCGACTTGGACCAGCGTGCCCGCCGCATCCTTCGCCATCCGGTCGCGAACGGTGTAGAGCTCCAGGCCCATCTGGGCCGACCAATCGGATGCGGGCATCCAGCCTCCCTTTAATGCATCCCGCCGCTATGAGACGGATGGTGTCTTCGTGTCCGGCGCCGCCAACTCCCGCAGCAGCCCGTGGTAACAGACGCGGGCGGCGGCGATGGAATCGCCCCAAGTGTAGGCGTTGTCCTGCTCGATGGCGAAATGTTTCATCCCCGCAAGTTTGGCATGGGCGAAGATCGCCTTGTAATCGATGCCGCCGAGACCCACTGGCACCATCCAGTGGCCGGCCACCGACATGCGCTGCTGCTCGGTCATCTCCGGCTGCGGGAACAGGTACTGCAGATTCATGAAGTCCTTGACATGCCAGAGGACGAACCGGCCCGGATTCTTGTGGAACATGGCGATGGGGTCCTGGCCGGCCACGCTGGCCCAGCCGATGTCCATCTGCATCACCACCGTGGCCGGATCGCTCTCCGCCAGGATGATGTCGTAGGGGCACTGTTCGCTACGGGGGAACTTCTCGAACTCCATGGCGTGGTTGTGGACCAGCACCTGGATGCCGTACTTCTTGGCGACCTGCCCCACCTGGTTATAAGTATCGACGGTGCGCTTGACCGAATCCGGCGTTTCCGCCGCGGGCGGCCGCCGCACGGCGCTCCGGGCGGGGGGCGTAGCAGAGGCCGCTGGCCGGGGCCGCCGCGGAGCGGTCACCCAGGTGTATTGGAGCCCCATGATCTGCATCCCCTCCAGGGTCTTGTCCAGATCCGGACCAGGGGCGCACTCGGTGTGGCCGCTGATGGCGGTCAGGCCGTATTTGTCCATCAGGGCGCGGTACTGCTTGGGGGTGAGGCCGCCAAAATCGATGGGCTCAACTTCCTTGTATCCAATCGCCGCCACCTGCCGGATGGTGCCCTCCAGATCCTTGGCCGCCTGATCGCGCACGGTGTAGATCTCCAGCCCCATGGCGCTGCCATCGGGCAGCGCGGCGGGTGCTTCCTCGGGTGGCGGCGTGCGGCCCGGAAACTGCCCGACGGCGGGCGTGATACTGGCGGTGGCCAAGGCGGCCGCGGTCAATGACCCAGCGGCGGCGACTTTGGCAAATTCACGACGTGACAGATTGGACACGGTCTCCCCTTTCCCAAATCGACCCCATCAATGTAATAGCGTGAGGCTTCCGTGTCAACCGCTGGGCTCGACAGACCGGATCGATGGACGGGATCGTCACAGCGACCAGCGGGAGCGGCACGCCGCAGCCATGCCGCGCAGCCTTTAAGTCGGCTGCCGCGCCCAGCGGCGCCCAGCGCCGGCACCCGTTCGGGGGCATTGACCGGGAGGTGCGGCTGGGGTCTAGTCAGAGGCAGTGTTATTCCGCACGCTGAGCGCCTCGGTCATCGGCATCGAATCGCGCCTGATCGAGGTCGAGGTCGACGCCACGCCCTCCTCCGGCGTCGACGCCCGCTACTCGACCGTGGGCCTGCCCGATGCCGCCGTGCGCGAATCCCGGGAGCGGCTGCAGGCGGCCATGCGCAACTGCGGCTTCGACCTGCCCACCGCCAAGGTGGTCATCAATCTAGCGCCCGCGGATGTGCGCAAGGAAGGGTCCGGCTTCGATCTCCCCATGGCGCTGGCGCTGCTGGGCTGCTGGGGCGCGCTCGAAAACACCACCGGGGCCACGGGCGTTGCCACTGCTTCCAGCAACGGCAACGGCCACGGCCGCCAAGGCCACGCCGCAAGCGGCGGCCGCTACGGCATCGACGGCTATCTGTTCGCCGGCGAGCTGGCGCTGGACGGCAGCCTGCGCCCCATCCGCGGCGCGCTGCCCATCGCCATCATGGCGCGCGAGCAGCAGATTCCGCGCTTGGTGGTCCCGCTGGCCAACGCCGCTGAAGCCGCCGTGGTGCGCGGCGTTGAGGTCTACGGCGCGCGCAACCTGCATGAAGTGCTCGACTGGGTGACCGGCCGCAGCGCGCCCGCGCCGGTGCGCATCGACGCCGCCCCTCAGCCCGGCCTCAACTCCGACGGCAGCGTGGACTTTGCTGAAGATTTTGCTGAAGTCAAGGGCCAGCCGATGGCCAAGCGCGCCCTCGAGGTGGCCTGCGCCGGCGGCCACAACATCCTCATGATCGGCCCGCCGGGTTCGGGCAAAACCATGCTGGCGCGGCGCATCCCCTCCATCCTGCCCCAGCTGACGTTCGAGGAGGCGCTCGAAGCCACCAAGATTCATAGTGTCAGCGGCACCCTCGCCCCTGGCCGCGGCGTGCTCGCCCGCCGCCCATTCCGCGCCCCCCACCACACCATCTCCGACGCTGGCCTTATCGGCGGCGGCCCCGGTCCCCGCCCCGGCGAGGTCAGCCTCGCTCACTTCGGCGTGCTGTTCTTGGACGAGCTGCCCGAGTTCCCGCGCTCCGTCCTCGAAGTCCTGCGCCAACCGCTCGAGGACGGCCACGTCACCATCGTGCGCGCCACCCACGCCGTCACCTATCCCTCCCGCTTCATGCTGGCGGCGGCCATGAACCCCTGCCCCTGCGGCTTCCTCAACGATCCCACCCGCGAGTGCCACTGCACCCCGCCCCAAATTCAACGCTACGCCTCCCGCATCTCCGGGCCGCTGCTCGACCGCATCGACATCCATCTCGACGTGCCGGCGGTCAAGATCCCCGAACTGCGCGCCCCCAGCGCTGATGCCGCCGCCGAGCCCAGCGCCAAAATTCGCGCGCGCGTGGCCGCCGCGCGCGAGCTCCAGATCGCCCGCTTCGCCCAGGAGAAGATCTTTTGCAACGCCCAGATGTCCACCCGCCAGGTGGGCCGCTTCTGCACTCTCTCGCCCGAGAGCGAACGTCTATTGGAGCGCGCCCTGCAGCGGCTGGCGCTCAGCGCTCGCGCCCATGACCGCATCCTCAAGGTGGCCCGCACCATCGCCGACCTCGAGGCCAGCCCGGCCCTCGCTCCCGCCCACCTCGCCGAAGCCATCCAGTATCGCAGCCTCGACCGTACCTACTGGGCCTGAGGGGGCTCGCCACGCCTACGCGAGCAGGTAGCCCGCCCAAAGCAGATACACGCCAGCCACGATCAGGCACAGGGCTGCCAACAGGCGAACAACGCTGGAACCGGCCACGGCATCTGCGCCGCGCGCCAGCAACTCGGGGGCCACCATGCCCACCGCGCCCTTCAGCAATGCCAGCCATCCCAACAGCGTGACCAGGCCGCCCGCATTCAAGGCCCACCGCTCGGCCACCGCCACGTTCAGCGCGCCCACGGCCACCACCGGAAAAAACAGCAGCGGTGCAAGGGCGCGCTCTTGCCGCAGCGCTGCCGCCGCGGTCGTGAAGCGCACGCCGCCGAACGCAATGGCCAAGCCGCCAATCAGCAGCACCGCACCCCAGAACCGCGCCAGGATGACAATAAAATTTATCATTGTGCCGGCCCCGATCTGGCTGAGTTCTTCGGCCTTCCCTGCATGCGGCGAATATACACCCGCCGCAGGAAAGTGGCTCGCCACTTTTCGCTGGGTCGCTCCTTGGAATACATCTGGGACGCGCCTAATGCGTCGGCCCAGCGTTGGCCGCAGGCGCAGGCGCGGCCGCGGGCGCGGTCCCGCTGGCGGCGGAGGAGACTGCCACGCTGGGTTGCGCCCGTTCCAGGTAGGGGAAGAAGGGGGTGAGCTGCAACGGCATCTTATCCCGCGCCGACAGCAGCGGCATCGCCTGCGGGGTCTGCAAGCTCACGGCGTCGTCCCAGGGATCGACGACCAGCCGCCCGCCCAGCGGCAGGGCGGCGATCTGTGAAACCTGCGCCGGACGCAGCGGCGGCGCACTGACCTCGAGCTCATGTAGACGTTGCAGGTAGTCGTGGCTGAACCAGGCGTTGCCGAGGTGCGGGCTGAACAGGTGCGGTGAGAGTTTGCGGCGTGCATCCACTTGGCGCAGGAACAGGCCGGCGGAGGCCAACGTGTCCTTATAGGGAGAGTGCAGCAACAGCTTGGCGGCCAGCAGGTTGGCGGCGTCCTCCTCTTGCGGCGAGCGGGCTAGATCGAGCAGGCGGAAGCTGCTTTGGTCGGCGAAGAGCATGCGGTCGGTGAAGGCGTAGCGTGTGTCCAAGCGCTGCCCGAGGTCAATGTGGGCGAGTTCGTGCGCCAGCATGGCCGCCAGGCTGGCTTCGTCGGGGAGGCTATCGATGAGTCCACGGCTGATCACAATGGTGTGGCCCACGGTGAACGTCTCCAGCGGCGTGGTCAGCAAGATGCGGCAGCGTACCGCCGGGTCAATGGTGAGGTGGTTGGTGATGATGAGGTTGTTGACCACGGTTTGCAGCACGTTGTCGGTGGGACCGGCGGGGGCGAGCAGGCCGGCGCGCTCCAGCCGGTCGAGCACGTTGTCCTCGGCCTGGCGTTCCCAGGCGCGCGTGCTGCCCAACGGCGACAACAACCCCTTGGGGGGCGGGGCGGCCGGCAGGTCGGCGCCCTCAATGGTGATTGAGGTCAGTTCCTGTTGGTGGCCGGCCAGATGCAGGTCGTAACCCCAGAGCCGCGTTTGCGCCTGGAAGCGGGCGTGGCGGAACAGCCCGTAGCCCATGGCGCTCTCCTCGGCGTAGATGTAGGCCGGCACCCACACCCCGGGGCGGACGTTCAGCCGCCAACTGTCGAAGTGCAGATCGGGGTGCCCGTAACGGTTCTGCCAGAAGCTGCCGTTGAAGCGCACCAACACCATGTCCTGGTCCTCGATCCAGATGCGGCCCCAGAAGCTCCCCTTGGCGTGAACGTCGAGCGGCGCCACGTCGAAAACGTAACAGCGCACTTGCCCCAGGAAGGTGGTGCGCACAAAGGCGAAGCGATAATGCTGGCGGTCGAAGTGGCCGCCGCTGGGAAACAACATGGAGGCGAAGCTGGAGCGGTAGAGGTTGAGATCGAGCACTTTGCGCGCCGGCCAGGTCAGCAGGTCATCAATGGGACCAATGAGCTGACGCCAGTAAGCCTGCGGCTCGGGTAAAAACGAGAGGGTGGTGAAGCCCTGGTGATAGTGCAGAATGCCGAGATCGTACCGGTCGGCGATGGGCACGTCGCCCAGCACCGGATCAGTGCGCAAATTCTGCATGTAGGTCTCGACCCGCGGGCTCAACTCCTGCATGCGGCTGTAGAGCTGCCGCTCGTGGGCGCTCATGCGGTCGAGGATCTGGTCGGCGTCGCGCGGGGCGGCCGCAGCCACGTCGCTGGAGCTGGCGGCGGTGGGGGCGGATGCGGGCCTTTGGGCGGCCGCGCCCCGGCACCCGCCAACCGCGGCCAGCGCCAGCCCCACGGCCAGCGCCCAGGCGAGCGCCGGCGTGCGCCCCGGTCGCGTTCCCACCGCTGGACGCCGCACCAGCGCAACCGCGGGTCCGCCCACGCCCCCAGCCTGGGCGCTGTCGCTTGACGCCGTCGTGCAGCTACTCACGCAGGTGGGGATGCCGGCCGACGGACGGGGGGTTGCGACGGCGCCGGCTTTGGTCTGCGGACGGTGCCGATTCGGACCGGCCCGGTCCTACCAACGACGCATTCCAGCGGCTGGCAGTTCATTCCGGCACGCAGCAGCCATCCTCACCTTCTACTCGCGACTCCAACTCCTCGATCGAGGTGGGCACCATGGCGAAGGCTTCAATCAACGGCCGCGGCCCCCGGCGGCGCACGCAAGGGGCGATGGTCGCCGCCTTAGCCGCCGCGCTCGGCGCCGCCCTGCTGCTGGCGGCGCTGGCGCCGGCGGCGGCGGCGCAAACCACAACCGCCTTCAACGAGGACTACACCCCCTGCCTGGGCTGCGCCGAGCACGAAGCCATGCAGACGCGCTGGCGCCGGCCCTTCCTGATCGAGATGGAGGTGGCCGGGCTCACCATGTTCACCCATTTCCGGGTGGAGGAGGAGGCGCGGCGCATGGGGCTGTGTGAAAGCGACGTGCTGATCCGCTCCTCCCTCGCCGTCGCCGGCTGCCACACCTACTCGGCCCGGCGGGCCTGGCTGATCGAGGCGCCGCTCGAGGTGGTGGCGTTCACCAGCCCGGCCTGGGGGCTGGAGCGGCGCGGCCACCCGCGTTGGGCGCTGTTGTTCGAGGCGGTGCCGATCGTCTACCACGCCTGGTCGGCGCACGCCACCATCCACGCCATCCATCAGTGGCAGCGGCAGCAGTTTCTCTACTTTGGGCCGGGAGCGGTACCCCAGCTCGCGGCGCCGTGAGCAACTGGTCCCGCACGGCATGACACATCGGCATGACACACCGGCACGACCCAAGGCCTCCCGACCACTTCCCCGGAGCCCTCGGCTTTACGAACCGAATCTGACGCGAGTCTTGCTATGTCTCACCTGACGCCCGCCCCCGCACTCCTTTCCGTCCGCCTGCGCCGCGCCCTGCTGCCCTGGATGGCGGTGGCGGCGGCGGCCGCGCTCGCCGGCTGCGGCGCCACCCTGCCCATCGACCCCATCGTGCAGATCGCCCCGGAAACGGTGCAGTTGCAAGCCGGCGGCGGCACGCAGCAGTTCACCGCCTCGGTCATTAACGCCAGCAACACCGCCGTGGTGTGGAAGGTGGATGGCACCCTCGGCGGCAGCAGCGTGTTGGGCACCATCAGCCAGACCGGGCTGTACCTGCCGCCGGCCGTGGTGCCCTCGCAGCCGGTCGAGGTGGAAGCGGTGAGCGTGGCCAACGCCAAAATGCAGGGGGTGGCCACGGTCACGCTGACCGCCGGAGTGGCGCTCACCATCACGCCCAAGTCGGCCACCGTCGCCGCCAACGGCACGCAGCAGTTCGCCGCCACCGTCGCCAACGCCAGCAACACGGCCGTGACCTGGAGCGTCAACACCACCGTGGGCGGCAACGCCACCGTGGGCACCATCTCCCCCACCGGCCTCTACACCGCTCCCGCCAGTTTTCCCGGCCTCAGCCAGGTGACGATCACCGCGGTCAGCGTCGCCGATGCCGCCCAGACCGCGACGGCGACAGTGACGCTCAAACAGGCGGTGAAGGTCAGCGTGACGCCGCTGGCGGTCAACGTGAACGTGGGCTCAACCCAGGCGTTTACCGCCACCGTGACGGGAGCGAGCGACAGCGTGACCTGGAGCGTCAACCAGGTGCCGGGCGGCAACGCCACCGTGGGCACCATCGACGGCAACGGCGTCTTCACCGCGCCCGCGCAGATCCCCTCTCCCGCGCTCGAAGCCATCACCGCCACCAGCACCGCTGACCGCACCCAGTCGGCGACCGCGGCGGTGACCATTGTCGGCCCGCTGACCGTCACCGTCGCCCCGTTGACGGCAACGCTCAAGGCCAACGCCACCCAACAGTTCACCGCCACCGTCGTCAACGCGCGCGATCCCAGCGTGACTTGGAGCGTGAAAGCCACCGCTGGCGGCAGCAGCGCCAACCCGGGCGCCATCTCCGCCACCGGACTCTACACCGCACCCGCCGCCGTGACCGGGCCGGCGCAGGTCACCGTCACCGCCACCAGCAACCAGGACCCCGCCCGCGCCGGCCAAGCCACGGTCACGCTCCAACCGCCGGTCGCGGTCACGGTCACGCCCGCCACCGTGACCGTGAACCTCGGCGCCACCCAGGCCTTCGCCGCCGCCGTCACCGGCTCCAGCACCACCACCGTCCACTGGAGCGTCAACGGTGTCGCTGGAGGCAACGCCACCTTGGGCACCATCGACGCCGGCGGCACCTTCACCGCCCCCGCCACCATGCCCGCCAGCGCCACCGAGACCGTGACCGCCACCAGCGATGCCGACGCCACCGCCTCCAGCGCCGCCACCGTCACCTTGCAGGTGCCGCCGCTGGCGTTCACGCTCTCACCCGGCTCCAGCACGCTCAGCCTGGGCAAGGCGCAATCGGGCACGGTGACGCTGCAGTTGGCGCTCACCCCCGGCTTCACCCATGCGGTGACGCTCGCCACCAGCGGGCTGCCGGTCAACGTGACCTCCACCGTGACCCCGGCCAGCCTGACCGCCAGCGGCGCGGTGACGGTGACGCTGACCACGGCGTCGATCAGTTTGGCGCAGAGCGCGGTGCCGATAACGGTGACCGCCACCTCCACCGACAACAAGGGGGCGCCGTTGACGCAAACCGCGACCGTGCTGTTGACCATCACCGGCTGGGCCGGGCATGTGGCCACGCTGGCGGGCGGGCCCGGCGGGGTGGGCTTCGAGGACGGCACCGGCACAGCCGACGAACTCAACCCCACCAGTGTCACCAGCGACGGCGGCACCAACCTCTACTTCGCCGACAAGCGCGGCAACGCCTTGCGCAGCTACGGCCTCGGCAACCAGACCGTGACCACGCTCATCGGCGGACCCTACAACTTCACCATCGGCGAGGGCGACGGCATCGCCTTCGACCCCGATAACAACACCGTCTACGTGGCCGACGCGCTGCGCAACCGCATCGTGTCGTTTACGCTGGGCGCCTATCGCACCCAGGTCGTCGCCGGCAGCGATGTTGCCGGCCACGCCGACGGCGTGGGCGCGGCCGCCAGCTTCGATTGGCCGCACGGGCTGGCCATCTCCCCCGATCACACCACCCTCTACGTCGCCGACACCGACAACGAACTCATCCGCGCCGTCAACATCGCCAGCGGCCAAGTCACCACCCTCGCCGGCCAGTTCGGCAGCTTCAACGACGTGAGCCCGGCCACCGGCTTCTGCCAGCCCACCGGGCTGGCCATCGCCCCCGGCGGAGGCGACCTCTACGTCACCGACCAGTGCGGCTACGTGGTGCGGCAGGTGGCGCTGCCCAGCGCCACGGTCACGACCGTGGCTGGTAACGGCACAACCGGGCTCAGCAACGGCCCGGCGCTCAGCGCCAGCTTCAAGGCCTTGAGCGGGGTGATCGCCGACCCCCACGCCGGCTCCAACCTGCTCTACGTGCTCGACGGCAACCAGATCCGGGGTGTGCAGTTGGGCGCCAACGCCTCGGTATTTGCCGTGGCCGGCGGCATCGGCCCCGGGCAGGCCGATGGCTCGGCCGGCGCCGCCAGCTTTGATAACCCCACCGGCCTGACCGCCGTCGCCGATGCCGCCGGCGCCGGCACTACCACGCTCTTCGTCGCCGATACCGCCAACGGCTTGCTGCGCCGTGTCGATGTCCAGAACCCGCTCACCGCCGCCGCCAGCGGCGTCACGCTCACCACCTCGACCCTCGCCGGCCAGCCTTCGCACCGCGGCAATAGCGATGGCGTTGGCACCGGCGCCGGCTACACTGGCGCCTCCACCGCCGAGTTCAGCCAACCCGAGGGCATCGTCACCGATGGCAAGATCGCCTACGTCGCCGACAGCGAAAACGGCGCCATCCGCAAAATCGACCTCGCCACCACCAGCGTGACCACCGTCGCCGGCCCCGGCCAGGGCTACGCCGACGGCCCCGCATCGAGCGCCGCCTTCTTCCAGAACGCCGGCCTCGCTTGGGTGCCCAGCCAGAACGTGATCTATATCGCCGATACCGGCAACGGCGCCATCCGCAAACTCGACCTCGCCACCAGCACCGTATCGACGATAGCTGGCACCAACGCCGCCGGCTACGTGGATGGCGCGCTCGCCGCCGCCCGCTTCAATCATCCTTATGGCATCGTCGCCTCCCCCGATGGCACCAAGCTCTACGTCGCCGATACCGGCAACAACGCCATCCGCCTCATCAACCTCACCTCAGGCACCGTCTCCACCATCGCTGGCAACGGCGGCTTGGGCAGCGCCGACGGCGTGGGGGCGGCGGCGCGCTTTGCCGAACCCAATGGCTTGGCCTTCGATTCCACCGGCAACAACCTCTACATCAGCGACTTCGAAAACCAGGCCATCCGTGAACTCAACCTCACGACCGATGCCGTAACCACGGTGGTCGGCGCCGGCCATCAGTGCGGTCTGGCCGACGGTCCGGCGGCCTCGGCCACGCTCTGCAACCCGGCCTTCATTGCTACCGACGGGCGCAGCCTGTTCTGGGGCGACTCCAACACCGGCTTGCTGCGCGTGCTCGATCTCGCCACCCAGCAAGTTTCCACCCTCGCCGGCGCCCCGGCGCTGCTGCATATGGCCAACGGCGATTTCACCCAAGCTCCCGGCGAGTTGACCGGCCCGGTGCGCTACAACGGCGTCTTCGGCATCGCCATCGCCCCCGACGAAAGCGTTATCCTGTTCACCGACAAGACCGCCAACGTGGTGCGCATTATTTATTGATTGAACGCGGGCGCCCGGCTGCCCCGCCCGCTCGTGCTCGCAAGGGAGCGGGGGCCCCTTCGCCCCGCTCCCTTGCTGCGCTGCAATGTGGCCTCCGGAGACTGCGCCGCCCGCTGCTGCGCTACCACTTTCCTACTCCGTCGGCGCCCGGCTGACGCCGCTCGCTCGTGCTGCGCTTTCGGTCCGCCCTGCTGGCTGGTTCCTTCGCCCCGCGCATCAACACGTGGGCGAAGGCTCACGAGCTGGGCCAAAAGTTGTGGCAGGATGCAACAGTTGGCCATCGAGCTAGCATCCAAGCAGCGCGGAGCCTGAATGATACTGTGGCCGCTGGTGGTGTACTTCATCCTCGTGGTTGCGCTGGTAGGTGCAATGCTGGCGCTCTCGGCGGTGCTGGGCGAGCGGCATCAGCAGCCCGCCACCAACCTCCCCTACGAAGGCGGTATCGCTTCGACCGGTTCGGCGCACCTGCGCATGCCTGCGCGTTTTTATCTGATCGCGATGTTCTTCGTGATTTTCGATCTGGAATCGGCGTTCATCTTCTCCTGGGCGGTGGTAGCGCGTGAGGCGGGATGGAGCGGCTACATTGAGATTTGCGGCTTCATCGGCGTGCTGCTATTGACACTTTTTTACTTGGCCAAAGTGGGGGCGCTCGACTGGGGCGAAGCGAAGCCGGGCGGACAACGGAGCCAGCGCAGCACCGGGATGGGGCTTGCGGGCCCCGTCCCGGCGCGAGCAAGAGCGGGCGGCGAAACGCTCCCCGCGCTGCTCCAGCGGGGAGAGGAAGCCGGGAGCCCGCGATGAATTATTGGACGGTCAAGCCGGGTGAGGGCATGCGTCCAGAGGAGCTGCTGCCGGGCGGGGAGGTGGCGCCGGCGGTGCAGCGCACCATCGTGCTCAGCTCGCTGGAGAAGATGCTGGCGTGGGGACGGAAGAACTCGCTCTGGCCATTCAACTTTGGGCTCTCCTGCTGCTTTGTCGAGATGGCGACCTCGATCACCAGCAAGTACGATCTGGCGCGCTTTGGCGCCGAGGTGATCCGCAGCACGCCCCGGGAGGCGGATCTGATGATCGTGGCCGGCACGGTGTTCATCAAGATGGCGCCGGTGATTCAGCGCCTGTACGAGCAGATGATGGCGCCGCGCTGGGTGGTCTCGATGGGCTCGTGCGCCAATTCCGGCGGCATGTACGACATCTATAGCGTGGTGCAGGGCGTCGACAAGTTCCTGCCCGTGGACGTCTACGTGCCGGGATGCCCGCCGCGGCCGGATGCGCTGCTGGAGGGGCTGATGCTATTGCAAAACGTGGTGGGCGGCGAACGCCGGCCGCTGAGCTGGGTGGTGGGCGCGCAAGGCGTCGAGAAACCGCGCCTGCCCTCAGAGCGGGATCGCAAGCAGGAGACCAGGATGCGGGCGACCACGCTCAAAACGACGGACGAGGTCTAATGAGCACCGCTGCCCTCACCCCGTTGGCCGGCGCCGCGGCGGAAACCACGCGTGACGGCATCCCCACCTGGTGGGTGGAGCGCGGCCGTATTCACGAGACGCTGCGGCAACTGAAACCGCGCTACGAAATGCTGTTCGACCTGACCGCGGTGGACGAGCGCAACCGCCTTCCCCGGCCGCCGGGCGCGTTTACGCCGCCGGCATCGGAGTTCACCGTCATCTATCACCTCTATTCCTTCGCGGCGAACGAGTTCCTGCGCCTCAAGG
>JANWJU010000065.1 GCA_025451775.1 Terriglobales bacterium | reverse complement strand
CCTTTGGTGCCAGTGAGCCCGATATGTGCAGATCTGTGCGCACATAGAAAAGACAGCCGGCAGCAGTGGCGAGCCACTTTTAGGTGATGGGCGGCAGCCAGGTGCCGGCGGCGGCGAGCGCGATCTCGCACTGCGCCTGGTGGCGGCGGGCGCGGTCGGGTTCGGGGGTGGGAAGCGGGGGCAGCAGGTCGAAGGTGATGTTGGCGGGGGCGTAGGCGTCGGGGGCGGCATTTATCATGTAATGCAGCAGCGAGCCCAGGGCGGTGGCGCGCGGCGGGGGGATGGGGGTTGCGCCGCGAGCGAGCGCGGCGGCGAAGGCGCCGGCCAGGTAGCCGGTGGCGATGGCCTCGACATAGCCTTCGGTGCCGCATAGCTGCCCGGCCACCAACACCGTGCGGCGGGCGCGCAACTGCAGCGCCGGCGTCAGCACCACCGGAGCTTGCAGGTAGCTGTTGCGGTGGACTTGGCCGTAGCGCAAAAAGCGGGCGTGTTCAAGGCCGGGAATCAGGCGCAGCACTTCGGCTTGAGCGGCGAAGCGCAGATGGTTCTGGAAGCCGACCAGGTTGTAGGAGTCCGAGCGCACGTTCTCGCGCCGCAACTGCACCACCGCGTGCGGCACGCGGCCGGTGCGCGGGTCGGGCAATCCCACCGGCTTCATGGGGCCGAAGCGCAGCGTTTCGATCCCACGCCGGACCAGCTCCTCGATCGGCAGGCAGGCCTCGAAGTACTGCGGCTGTTCGAAGTCGCGGAGCGGGTACGACTCGGCGGCGGTGAGCGCGGCGCAGAAACGGGCGTACTCGTCCCGGTCGAGCGGGCAGTTGAGGTAATCGTCGCCGCCCTTGCCGTAGCGGCTGGCGGCGTAAACGCGCTCGTGATCGATGGAATCGGCCTCGACGATGGGGCTGATGGCATCGTAAAAGGCCAGGCTGGAGCGGCCGGTGACGCGGGCCAGGTCTTCGGCGAGCGGCGTCGAGGTGAGCGGGCCGGTGGCCAGCACGGTGATGCGGTCCAGCGGCAGCGAGGTGACCTCCTGACGCCGGAGGCGCACCCGCGGCTCGGCGGCGAGTGCGGCTTCGATGCCCGCCGAAAACCGTTCCCGGTCGACGGTGAGCGCCTGTCCGCCGGGCACGGCGGCGCGCGCGGCGCACTCCAGCAACAGCGACCCGCCGCGGCGCAGCTCCTCTTTCAAGAGCCAGGGGGCGGTGTGGGGCGTCTCCGACTTGAGCGAGTTCGAACACACCAGTTCGCCCAGGCTGGCGGTGCGGTGCGCCGGCGTGGAGACGCGCGGCCGCATCTCGTACAACTCGACTTCCAGCCCGCGCCGGGCCAGTTGGTAGGCCGCTTCCGGGCCGGCCAAGCCGCCCCCAATCACCGCGACCGAAACGGGGCTCATGCTTTCAGAATACCCGCGGCGACTCCCCGGCTCATGAAGGCTTGCCCGCAAAGCGAGCATCGCGAGCGGCGTGCCGGAGACGTCCACCCGCCAACCGGCTGCCGCGCCCAGCGGTCATATGCCCAGGATGTGGTAGCCGCTATCGACGAAGATGACATCGCCGGTGACGCCGCGGCCGGCGTCGCTGAGCAGGAAGGCGGCGGTGTCGCCCACCTCGGCGGGATCGGTAACGCGGCGCAGCGGGGCGCGCTGGGCAACGTGGTCGAGGATGGAGGAGAAATCCTTGATGGCGCGCGCCGAGGCGGTCTTGATGGGCCCGGCGGAGATGGCGTTGACGCGGATGCCCTGCGGCCCCAGCTCGCTCGCCAGATAGCGCACTTCGGCCTCGAGCGCAGCTTTGGCCACGCCCATCACGTTGTAGTTGGTGACGACGCGGGTGGCGCCCAGGTAGGTCAAGGTGACGATCGCGCCGCCCTCCATCATGAGCGGAGCGGCGTGGCGGGCGACGGCGACCAGCGAGTAGGCACTGACATCAAGCGCCAGCGCGAAGCCGGCGCGGCTGGTGGCCGCAAACGGGCGCTCCAGGTCTTCCTTGTTGGCAAAGGCGATGCTGTGCACTACGCCCGCCAGCGGCTTGCCGTGCAGATCGCCGGCCAACTGCTCGAAAAATGTCGCCACGGAGGCGTCCTGGCTGACGTCGCAGGGGTAGACGCGTGTTGCGGGCCACTCCGCGCCCAGATCCTCGACCGAGCGCTTGACGCGCTCGCCCTGGTAGGTCAACACCAACTCCGCGCCCTGGCGCGCCAGCGCCTGGGCGATGGCGTAGGCCAAGCTCCAGCGGTTGGCGATGCCCATCACCAGCACGGTTTTTCCCGCCATCGCCCCTGCACCCGTTTCCGGCATGATTCCTCCGCTGATCCTCCGTCAAAACTTCGAGCTTAGCATTTTCTATAAACGCGGGCGCCCGGCTGACGCCGCCCGCTTGGCCGCCGCCGAGTCGCGGGGGCCTCTGAGCCCCTCCCGTGCGCCGGCGAAGAGTCGAATCGGGCGCGGGCGCCCTCGATAACGCTGGCCTAATCGTCAAGGGGCGAGTGAGCGGGGATGTCCGATGAGGCGGCGATGCCGGTTCGCCCGCGCTGCCAAGCCACTAACCACTCTTCGGCTTTCAACTCAAGGCCATGAGCTGGGAAATTCGAGAGGCCACGGGCGCCCACGAGAACCCGCGGCTCTTCCCCGTTGCCACTCGGAGTAGGCCACGTTCCGACGACATCCAATCCAGCCGCACTACCGGCCGGCGTGCGACCGCAACCTTGGCACACACAACGGGGAGCCAAAATGAAGTGAGCGATACGCCCGGTCCAACCCCGGCACCAAGCCGAGCACCAGGCGCCCCCACCGCATTCCGGCTCCCCCAGTCGAGGATGCAAGGCGCGATTCCCGCGATCCTAATGATTCTTGCTTTCCTGCTGGCCCGTCCCTTCTAAGTTTTTGCAGGAGCCCTTGTGAATTTCGATGTCACCGCCGCCCAAATGGCCGCTCGCGGTGTAGCCATTCGAAACGCTGAGTGAGAAAGTATCGGCATGATTGGGGCCGGGCCCCTCGCCGCCGTTGTCGTTATCGCTGACGATGACTTGGAAGCTGTAGCCAGCTTGGCCATTTACCTCGGCCGTCCCGTCAATTTCCCGCGTGTCGGGGGAGATAACCACATAGTTGGTGATGTCCACGGATCGTACGGTCATGGGTGGCGCCGAGCTGTGGTCGTTGTATTCCAAGTGGCCCCAGAACCCGCCGTTGCGGATGCCACCATGCACCCCAAAATTGGCCTTGGCGCCATCGGGGCCAACAATCCAGCCGCCGCCGGTGACGAAATCACGGCAGACCGGACAGGCCGAGGCGCTGGCCGGACTGAGGGTAAGGGTGGAGGGGTAGCCGATCTGGACCGTCGTCGCGGTATGCTGGGCCAGCACGTCCGCTAGCGAGGGCCCCACCGGGATCAGCAGGTTCGCCGAGCCCGAACTCGAGGCCAAGCCGCCAGCCAGGCTGCCGCCGGTAATTTCCAGTTCCCCCGACAGGCTGGCGGTGGTGGAATGGTTGCCTTGGTCAAGGCTGGCGAGGGAAAGCGTGCCCGAGAGGGTGCCCTGGGGCGAACTGTATTGCAATTGCAGCGGCTCGGATTGTGACACCGCAAAGCTGCTACCGCTGTCGTCGCTGGTGACCTCGAGGGTGATGTGGTTAGAGCTCGAGGTGGTCAAAGCGTAAGTGCCATTGCTCGAGGCGAAGACGCCGTCCCCGTAGGCGCCGCCAGATCCGAGGACGCATTGTCCGGCGGGACAATTGCCCAGATTCAACTGTAGGGTCGAGCTGCTGACGGCTTGGAGTTGAAATTCCTGGGTGGAATCGCCCAGTACGATTTGGTTTTGTGCGCATAGGGGCGGCGCCGCGATGGCGAGGGCAATCGCCGCGCAGCCGGCCAGGCGTAAGGTTGGATGGAAATGACGCAAGAACGACATATGGCTACTCCTTGTGCCCTCGTCCCTGCAAATCAAAGGCCAACGGCGAATTCCCCCGCAAAGAGCGGGTGCGGACCCCCGCGCTGGCTCGTCTCGAGACGGCATATTGCGGGAAAGTTGCACCGTGTTGGTGCTGTCATAGCGGAGGGCGGCGTATCGCCCGCTGGATCACCGCCGATACAGACGCGTCCGGGCTAAGCCACTTGGATGCCGGTATGAATTGAGTTATGACTGAGCGTAGGATCTCGGCGGGTTAATAACACGGCGCGCATGATCCGCCGCCGGTCGAGGCAGCTTGGAAGCGCCACGAGCAGAGCGGGCGCCCGCTGTCGCCAGTCGAAGCCCGCCCACAAGCGACCATCGGGAGCGACCCGGCGAAAAGTGGCGAGCCACCTGCGGTTCAGGATGGCTCAAGTCCTACTCGGTTTTGGGGCTATGTTGTGGAAAACAGGTCAATCACGCTTGGATCGGTCTACCGCTTCGCTTTCCATTAGGATGCCCTGGTCAGCTCATCGGCCTTCAGCCTGAGGGCCGAAGGCGCGCGAATTCCCGAGCGGGTGCTCGCGACCTCGTCTGAAGTTCGCCCTACGGCCCGGTAAATTCCGGATTCGTTCGGCAAACGCCTGAGCGTGGCCGCGCGGAGCGCGCTATATTCAAAGTAGAAGGCGTGAGCTGGACGGGTTCTCTATGCGGATTCGCTTGTGGGCATTGTTCTTCGCGGCGCTGCCGCTATTGGCGGCGCCGCCGCTGAAGCCGCTGGCTCGGGGAGCGAACTTGCGGGGCGAGGTGATGATCCTCGTCTACCACAAGTTTGGGCCCGCCGATGGGCGCTGGACGCGCTCGTTCGACTCCTTCAGCCAGGATTTGGCGCGGCTCGACGCCGCTGGCTACCGGCCGATCACGCTGCGGCAGTACATCACCGGCGATTTCGCGTTGCCGGCGGGCGCCTCGCCCGTGGTGCTGACCTTTGACGACGGCTCGGCGTACCAGATGCGGTTCGGGCCCGACGGCAAGCTCAGCGCCGACAGCGCCGTGGGGCGCTGGGCGGCGTTTGCGGCCCAGCATCCGGAGTTTCCCGTCCACGGAACGTTTTTTATCAACCCCGGCGATGATGTGTTCGGGCAGCGGGATGCCATCCAGGCCAAGCTGCGGATGCTGGTGCAGATGGGCTCGGAGGTGGGCAACCACACCCTCACCCATCCCAACCTGAGCAAGCTGTCCAACGCCGCCATCGAGCGCGAGATCGGCATGGGGCAGTACGACATCGACCGTTGGCTCCCTGGCTACCAAGTGGTATCGCTGGCGCTGCCCTATGGCATCTTCCCCAAGCCGCCGGCCCTGGCCGCCGTGGGCGCCTGGACCGGGGCACCGCAACCGCACCGGAGCGACGTCACCGTGCGCTGGCATTATCCGGCGGTGGTGAAGGTGGGCGCCGGGCCGGCGCCGTCGCCTTTGGTGGCGGGGCTGGAGGGCGATAAGCTGCCCCGCATTCAAGTCTTCACGCCCGAGTTCGACAAGTGGATGAGCTACTTCGCCGCGCATCCCGCCCGGCGCTTTGTCAGCGATGGCGAACGCCATGCCGCTGGCAGCCTGCCCGCGTCTGTATCCGGGCACCGTCTGGCTGGCTTGCCCGCGCGCTGAACGCTGAGTATACTAATTTCCTCTATGGCTTACGTCATTGCCGAGCCTTGTATCGGGGTTAAAGATAGCGCCTGCGTCGATGCCTGCCCGGTGGATTGCATCCACCCCAAAAAGGACGCCAGCGATTTCGAGGGCGAAACCCAGCTCTACATCGATCCGGTCGAGTGCATCGACTGCGGTGCCTGCGTGCCGGTGTGTCCGGTGTCGGCCATCTTCGCGCTCGACGACCTGCCGGCGCAGTGGGCGGCGTACGCCGAGACCAACGCCAAGCACTTCGGGCATTAATGTAGCGCGGGCACCCGGCTTCGCCGCCCGCTTAGCGCCCAGCGCGTCGTGGGGGGCATTGAATTCACGCGGGCGCCCGGCTGTCGCCGCCCGCTTAGCCGACGGTGGGTCGCGGGGACCCCATCGCCCCGCTCGTGCGCCGTCGGCTTTGGTGATTGCCCCGGGGCGCACCCTGTCGCCCAGTTCGTAAATCGGCGGCCTTGCGTTCAGAGCGCCCAGCGCCCGCGGCCAGCGGCGCGGGCCAACACCTCATCCAGCATGGCGGCGGTCAGGCGGCCGGTGAAGGTGTTTTGCTGGCTGGGGTGGTAGCTGGCCAGCAGCCGGAACCCGCCGATGCGGTACTCGGCGCCGTGGGCGAACGGGTACGCCGAGCGGCGCGGGAACCCGAGCTTCTGCTGCAACACCAACAACACTTGATCGTGCGCCAGCTTACCTAGGCTGAGGATGACCTGGAGCCGCGGCAGCAGCTCGAGCTCGCGGGCCAGGTAGGGGCGGCAGCGCGCGAACTCCTCGGGCAGCGGTTTATTGCCGGGCGGGGCGCAGCGGGCGGCGGCGGTGAGGTAGGCGCTGTGGAGGCGCAGGCCGTCGTCCCGGTGGCGGCTGACGGGGGCGGAGGCGAAGCCGGCGCGGTATAACGCGGCGTAGAGGAAATCGCCGCTGCGGTCGCCGGTGAACATGCGTCCGGTGCGGTGGGCGCCGTGGGCGGCGGGGGCCAGCCCGACGATCAGCAGGCGGGCTTGGGGGTCGCCAAAGGCGGGCACGGGGCGTCCCCAGTAGGTTTCGTTGGCGAAGGCGCGGCGGCGCTCGCGGGCGACGCGGTCGCCGTACTCGCGCAGCCGCGGACAGAGGGCGCAGGCGGCGACCTCGCATTGTAAGGTGGCGAGTGCGCCGGGGGGGTGGGCGGCGATGGGGGCGGCGGGGGAGGCGGCAGGCATTCAGCGGCCCAGGAGGAAACGGGCCAGGGTTTCGGCCTTGTCGGCCAGGGTTTGCGCGCGCAGCAGATCGCCCTGGGCGAGCGCTTGCTGGGCCTGATGCACGTACTCATCGGCTTGGGCGCGGGTGGCGACGGCTTGGGAGTTGAGGCCGCGGCGGTTGTAGAGCAGGCGCAGATCGCTCTGCGCGCGGTCGAGGGCGAGCAGCGCAGCGCGGCGGTAGTTGTCCTGTTGGCCGGGGGTGAGGGAGGTCAGCTGCGGCGGCGCGGGCGCGGGCGTGGCGGCGGGATGTTCGCCGCGGTCGGCGGTTTCGTCCCCGGGGGCGCGGCGGGGGAGGGGCGGGCGGGGAGCGATCGAGCCCAGGGGAAACTCCGGCGGGGCGTCCACCGCCATCGGCTCGAAATCGGGCGGCGGCGGCATGGGCGGGTCGGCGGTCAGGCTGGGCAGCAGAATCGGCGGTTGCAGGATGAGCACGACCGGAGGCTGCGGCGCGCGCCGGTGGAAGACGCCGCAACCGGTGCCGGCGAGCGGCAGCAGGACCGCCAGCAGGGCGAAGCGGCTCGCCACTTTTCGCTGGGTCGCTCCCGCCACCACCCCTGCGCTGCGCGCTGGGGACCGCGGTGCGGGCCGCTGGAGGGCAGGCTTCGATTGGCGGCCCAGCTGCCTCCATAAGGAGGCGGGCCTCCAGAAAGTGGCGAGCCACCGCCTCACGCTTCGGCCTCGCGCGCGCCCGCCGGCTGGTGTCCGCGCTGGGGGAAGTGCAGCAGGAAACTGGCGCCGGGGCCATGATCGGGCACCGGTTCGAGTTCGATGGCGCCGTGGTGGAGTTGCATGATGCGCGCCGCCAGCGCCAAGCCGATGCCGGTGCCTTCGGCGCGGGTGGTGAAGTAGAGATCGAAGATCTTGTCCTGGTTTTCAGCGGGCACGCCCGGGCCCTGGTCGCGGATGCGGATGCTGGCCTGCCGCTCCCGCTCGAAGACGCTCAGGCTGAGCTCCTTTCCGGCGGCGTTGCCCGTTGCCTGCATGGCTTGCAAGCCATTATTCACCAAGTTGAGCAGCGCCTGCTCGATCAAGTCGCGGTCCAGCCAGACGCGGGGGCCGGGCCGGGGCGCGTGCACGGCGATGTGGATGCCGTGGGCGGCGGCGTCGGCGGTCGCCAATTGGGCGACGCCGTGGACGACGTCCGCCAGATCGCAAGTCTCGAGATGCAGCTCGACCGGGCGGCTGAAATCGAGGAAGGTGCGTACCACGCGGTCCAGGCGTTCGATCTCGCGGCGCAGGACTTGGATGTGAGGCTGCAGGCGGGTGTCGCCGCTGCCGGCTTTTTCCCGCAGCAGGTCAAGGTGGATGGCCATGGCGTTGAGCGGGTTTTTGACCTCATGGGCGACGCCGCGGGTGAGGCGGCCGACGGCGGAGAGGCGGCGCGCCACTTCGAGTTCGTTTTCGAGCTGGTGCACCGGCTCGGCGTCGCGCAGGGTCAACAGGGCCCCGGTGTTGCCCAAGCGGTCGCGAACCGGGTCCACGCGCAGGAGCAGGCGGCGGCCGCCGGGGTGGCGCTCGGACTCGTGGGCGGCGAGCGGGGTTTTGCGCCGCACCGCCTCCCGTACGGCGCGGTCGAGGGCGGAGGGGCCGGGAAACAGCGCTTCCACCGTCTGCCCCGCCAACTCGCTGGCGGGCGGGGGCTCGTCGCCGTTCGCTGAGACGCCCACGCCGCCGCCCGCGCGGCCCAGTAAGCGCGGCGTGGCGGCGCTCGCCATGACGCTCTGGCCGTCGGCGTCGAATAGCAGCAGACCTTCCTCGACGCTCTCCAGCACGTGCGCCACATTCTCCTGCAGGGCGCTATAGACTTGGCGCACGTCGGCCATTTGCTGGCCCAGGCGCTCGATCTTGGACGACACCATGCCAAAGTCGGTGGCCGGGCGGCGGCGGGCGTGCCCGGCAGCGTCGGCGGCGGCCGCGCCGGCGGCGCCGATCGCATTGGCGCGGGGCACGCCCGCGGCCAGCTGGTCCAGTTGGGCGCTGATGTCGCCCAGCGGGTGCAGTACCAGGTCGGAGAGCCCCCAGGCCAGCGCCGTGGCCAGCAGCACAATCACCAGCCCATAGAAGGCGAGCTGCTGGATGCGGCCCAGCATATCCTGGCGCAGCAGCACCGTGTCCACGCCAATGCTGATGTCGCCCAGCGGTTGTTCTCCCACCTGGGTGGCCAGGGTGACGGCATAGATCTGGTCCTGGCCGAAAATGGCCCGTACCTGGCCCCACAGTCCGCTGTTGATGACCTCGCTCATCAGCGGCCGCTGGGGCAGGGGCTGGCCTTCGAGGATCGGATTGGAGTCGAGCGCGACCGTGCCGCCGGGCGCGACCAGGGCAACGTCGCGGATGGCGCTGTTGTAGCCGATGGCCGAGCTCAAGAGGGTGGCGAGCGGAGGGCTGTTTTTCAGGTTCTGGAAAAACGCCGCCAACCCGGCCGGGCCGGGCGCCAGCGAGCCCGAGGCGTTGGCGGCGGCCAACTCCTGGTTCATCTCGTTGTAGATTTCGTGGACGAGGAAGTCGGCGTGGGTATAGGTCAGCTGCGTCTGCTGGCGCACCACGCCCGCGAGATAGACCAGCGTGACCGCCAGCACCACCAGCAGCACCAGCACGGCGATGCTGGCGGTGAGTTTAGTTTTGAGCTTCATGCGCGCCAGCGATGGCAGCGGCCCCGCGCCCACATCGAGTGAGCCATGGGGGGCTAGGAGGCGGCGGCCCGCGCGGCGTACTCCTTCAGCTTATTTTGCAACGTTTTGAGGCTGATGCCGAGCCGCTCGGCGGCCCGCGTCTTGTTGTTGTTCTCGCTGGCCAGGGTTTTGAGGATCAGCAGCCGTTCGGCTTCGCCCACCGTGGTACCGACGGCCACGCGCACGCTGCCGGGATCGTCGGCGCCGTTGGGGGGCGTAGTCTCGGTGCCGAAGTTGGGGGGCAGGTGCTGCGGTTCGAGCACCGCACCGGCGGTGTTAGGGGCGAGGATGAGGGCGCGCTCCAGGGTATTGCGCAACTCCCGCACGTTGCCGGGCCAGTGATGGCGCTGCAGCCGCCGCATCATCTCCGCCGACACCTGGGCCACGTGCCGGCCGTGGCGCTGGTTGAGCTGGTCCACTAAGGCGGTGCACAGCGCGGGCAGATCCTCCAAGTGCTCGCGCAGAGGCGGCAGGTGGAGGTTGAAGACATTAAGGCGGTAGTAGAGATCGCCGCGCAACTGGCCGCTGGCGACCGACTCGGCGGGGGGACGGTTGGTGGCGGCGAGCACGCGCACGTTCACCGCCAGCTCGTGCTTGCTGCCCAGGCGGCGGACCAGGCGGTCCTCGAGCACGCGCAGCAGCTTGGCCTGGGTGGCGATGGGCATCTCGCCGATCTCATCCAGCAGCAGCGTGCCCGATTCGGCCAACTCGAAGCAGCCGGCGCGCCGCTCCAGGGCGCCGGTGAAGGCGCCTTTTTCGTGGCCGAAGATCTCGCTCTCCATCAAGCTCTCGGGGATGGCGGAGCAGTTGATGGCGAGGAAGGTGCGGTCGCGGCGCGGGCTCAGGCGGTGGATGAGCCGCGCCACCACCTCTTTGCCGGTGCCGCTCTCGCCGGTGATGAGCACGCTGGCGGTGGTGGGGGCCACCTGCTCGACCAGCGCCCGCACCTGCTGCGCCATGGCCGAGGTGCCGACGAAGCCGCCGACAAAGCCGCCCGCGGCCGCCGGCGGCGGCGCGGCCGCCTCGGCCTCGTGCGCCTCGCTGAGCAGGAGCAGATCGGTGAGCCGCTGTTTCAGTTCCTCGCCGCGGATGGGCTTCTCGATGTAATCGTTGGCGCGCAGGCGCAGGCACTCGACCACCGTTTCCTTCGAACCCTGGCCGGTGAGCACCAGCACGGGCAAGGCGCCATATTGCTGGCGCACGCGGGCCAGCAACTGCAGCCCGTCCATGCGCGGCATGCGGATGTCGGTCAGCACGGCCCGGGGGAAGGAGCGGCTGAGCAGTTCCAGCGCCTCGACGCCATCGGCGACGGCATCGACATCATAACCCCAGCCGGCGATCAACTCCGCCAGCCCATGGCGCTCATGGGGTTCGTCGTCCACTACCAGGATGCGGGCCCGCTTCATATTTATCCACTCTACCTCCTGGTTTGCCCTTCGAGGCAGCGTGGAAGCGCCACCAGCCGAGCGGGGGCAACGAGCGGCAGCGCCGCCCCTGCGCCGCCCTGCCGACCCGCGCATCCCCAGCGGTGTCGGCCAGTCGAAGCCCGCCCACTAGCGGCCATCCCAGTGAAGAGTGGCGAGCCACACTGTTCACTTTGGGACAGCGGCGGGGCTTTTCGACCACTTATGTTAAGAGCCAAGGAGCCACTTGCATTTTTGGGGCCGCACGCCTGCTT
>JANWJU010000064.1 GCA_025451775.1 Terriglobales bacterium | reverse complement strand
CGCGGGCGCGGCTCGACTTGCCGCGCTACTGCATCAATCGTTGCCGCGCGCAGCGCTCATCCCGAGTACTTGCCCCAGCGGTAGCGGCGTTTGCCGCAGCGGCGGCAGGAGTAGGGCCACAGCACCAGCCCCGCCGCCAGGTAATCGATGAACGTCTTCCGCTTGCGCCGGTCTAGATCGGTGCCGCAGCGCCAGCAGTGCTTGACCTTGCCTATCAGGTGCCGCTCTCCGCATTGGGGGCAGTAATAAGCGAACGCCTGCCCGCTGACGCGCTCCCCCAAGGTGCGCGAAGTGCGGTGCAGCCCCGTCGAATGGCATTGTGGACAGTAAGTCACTTAACCTCAAGCGGGGGGCTTGCCACCATTCTAAACCAAGACTCCAGCTGAGATGTTATCTCTTCCGGTGATTCGGTGGAAAAGTGGAATACGGGGCCAAATTCGACCCACGCTGGCCCCCTTTTCGGGTGGGTCGCGCCGTCGGGGAGGATTTCGTAGAGCCCGCCGATACGGATCGCCATGACAGGAATGCGCAGATTGGCCACGAACACGCCGATGCCGGGACGGAACGCATGCAGTTGCCCGTCGGGGGTGCGCCGGCCCTCGGGGAAAATCAAGGGGCAGTAGCCCTCATCCGCCAGCCGTCCGGTGCGGCGCAGGGCGCGCGCGATCGAGCCCTCGGTCAACAGGTAGACGTTGAAAAAGGCGCGCAGCAGAAAATACCGCCGGTACGCCTTGCGGCGGCGCCGCGGGCTGGCGTTGGGGTTGAGGGCATCCACCATGGGCTCGATGCCCATGGCTGGCGCCACCCAGGGGCGCCACGCGCTGGGCAGTGCCCGCAGGATGAGCGGCACATCGAGCATGCTCTGATGGTTGGCGATCAGCAGGACCGGCCGCCGCAGGGCGGAGCAACGCTCCTGGCCGCGCACCTCGACGTGGCTCACCGCCCACTTTAGAAACGGAAACACGAGGGCCGGAAACGCCAGGGAGCGGAAGCCGCGCCAGGCGGGCCGCAACGGCCACGTGGCCTCGTTGGTAAGAATGGAAGGCGCGGCCGCGATCGCCGGCGCCGCGGTGGTGGTGGGGCCGGCGGCCGGCGCCGCCAGCTCGGCGCCGGGATGAGCCAGCGCATCCACGTCCGCGACGGTTTGGGCGGTGGCCAACGCCAACTCCTCCAATCCGCCGGGCGCGTGCGCCTCCAGCCACGACAGCAACTCCACCCGGTCGAGCGACGACAACCCCAGGTCGGCATCCAGCCGTGCCTGCGGCTGCAGCCGTTCGGAGGCGATGCCCCAGCGGGTGTGGGCGAATTCGCGCCAATCGGCGGCCGCCTGGGCGGCGCCGGGGGCGGGCGCGGCGCCATCGCCCTGGTTCACCCAGCGCCCGATGGCCACGCGCTGCAGCTTCTGCGTGGAGGCGGTGCGCGGCAGCGAGGGTTGCGGCCACACCGAGGCCGCCCGCACGCGCTGGTGCGGCTCCAGGGCGGCGTTGGCGGCGGCCACGGCGGCATCCAACGCGTTGGCCGCGTAGCCGGCGCGCAGCACGGCCACGGCGTGAACCTGATTGCTGGCGCCGCGCTTCTCCTCCACCACCGCGCTCTCGGCGATGGCCGCCTGCAGGTTCAAGGCGCGCTCCACGTCCTCGGGGAAGACGTTGAGTCCGTCGGCGGTGACGATGATCTCTTTTTTGCGCCCCAGGAAGTGGAGGTTGCCCTCCTCGTCCAGCCGCCCCAAGTCCCCGGTATGCAGCCAGCCATCGGCGAAGGTCTGCCGCGTGGCCTCGGGGTTGCGATAGTAGCCGGGCGAGACGTTGCCGCCGCGCACCAGGATTTCGCCGTCCGGCGCCAGCTTGGTCTCCACCCCCGCCAGCAGGCGGCCGACCGCGCCCCGCCGGATTTTGAACGGATGGGTCACCGCAATCGCCGGCGCCGTCTCCGTCAACCCGTAACCCTGGATCATGGCGTAGCCCATGCAGTTCCAGAAATCCTCGACCTGAGCCGGCAGCGCCGCTCCCCCCACCACAAACGCCCACATCTTCCAGCCCAGGCGGCGGTGCAACCGGCGCCAGTGCCAGAAACTCCACGCCATGCCATGCTGCCGCCCCAGCGCGGCGGCGGCGGCCACGCTGACCTGCATCTCCTCCGCCGCCCACTGGCTGAAGAGCTGCACCTGCTGCGGCACCGCGACCATCACCGAGGCCCGGTATTGCTTGATGAGCCGCGCCCATTGCGCCGGCGCCTGTGACTCGGGATAAATCACCGCGCTATCCAGCATGGCCGGGATAAACAGCCCCATCACCTGACCGAACAGGTGACTCAAGGGGATCAGGTGCAGAAAGCGCAGCGGCAGCGCCATGCCCGCGTAGGGCTTGTATTTGCCGATCTCGCCGTAGATCGGCCGCAGGTTGGCCAGCAGGTTGCCGTGGGTGATCATCACCCCCTTGGGTTCGGCGGTGGCGCCGCTGGTGTAGACGATCTCGAGCAGGTCCTCGGGCGCGCGCTCGACCGCCGGCAGCGCCGCCGCCGGGGCGATGGCGGGGAGGGCGGCGATGGCGGCAAATTCCTCAACCGGCAAGCCGGCGGGCGCCCCCGCCTCGCCGTGGTGATCGGTGCAGAGCAACACCGCCCCGGTTTGCTCCGCGACGCGCGCGACGAAGCCCACGGAAAAGGCGGCATCGATGGGCACCACCACCGCCCCTTGCAGCAGGCACGCGTAGAAGGCGATCGCCCAGGCCGCGCCCGAGGCGCCCCACAACAGCACCCGGTCGCCGGCCCCCACGCCCCGGGCCTGCAGCCGCGCCTGCAAGGCCAACGCCTGGCCCAGCAGGGCGGCGTAGCTGTAGGTCGCGCCGCGATACAGATGCTGTTCGATGAGGGCCGGACGCGGCCCGCGCGCGGCGAAGCCGTGCAGGTAGGCAGCGAGCGATGGCAGCGCTTCAGCGTCTTCCGGCATGCGTGCAGCCGTAACCTTTGACTTGCGCGGGCCCCAGCGCAGCTTCACCGCGCTTCCCGCTGATGCTCGCCCCGGCTTGGGCCCGGGTCGGCGCACTGCTGGACTTCCAAGGTATTTTATACCGGGGTTGGATACTTGCCCGTATAGCACGCCATGCAGAAGCTGTCGTTGCAATTCTCAACCGCGCGGCCCAAGCCGGCGAGCGAGAGGTAGCCGAGGCTGTCGGCGCCAATGGAAAGGCGGATTTGTTCCTGGGTTTGGTTGGCGGCGATCAGCTCGGATTTCGACGGGGTGTCGACGCCGTAGTAGCAGGGCGAGATGGTGGGCGGGCAGGAGATGCGCACGTGCACTTCCGTGGCGCCGGCCTCGCGGATCATGTTGACGATTTTGCGGCTGGTGGTCCCGCGCACAATGGAGTCGTCGACCAGCACAACCCGTTGGCCCTCGAGCAACCGGCGCACGGGGTTGAGTTTCAGTTTGACGCCGAAGTCGCGGATCTGCTGGGTGGGCTCGATGAAGGTCCGGCCCACATAGTGGTTGCGGATCAGGCCAAAGCGGCAGCGCAGGCCGGATTCGGCCGAATAGCCCAGCGCGGCGGCCACGCCGGAATCCGGCACCGGCACCACGATATCGGCATCGGCGGGTGCTTCCTGCGCCAGAATGCGGCCCATCTGTTCGCGGCTCTGCTGCACGCTGCGCTCGAAGACCAAGCTATCGGGACGGGCAAAGTAGACGTGCTCGAATGCGCACTGGCGCAGGGGCCGCTCCGCCGCGAAGCGGTGGGTGGTGATCGCCGGCGCGCGCGATTCGCCGCTGACCTTGACCCAGGTCCCCGCTGCCACCTCGTGCTCGAAGCGGGCGCCGATGAGGTCAAAGGCACAGGTTTCGCTGGCGAAAAAGGCGCCCCCTTCCGCCAGCTTGCCCTGCGCTAGCGGCCGGAAGCCGAGCGGGTCACGGATGGCGTAGAGGCTGTCGGGCGTCAGCAGCAACAGCGAGTAGGCGCCTTCGACCTGGTTCAGCGCCTCTTCCAAGGCGCCGTCGAAACTGGTGGCGCGCGACTGGGCGATCAGGTGCAGGATGACTTCGGTGTCGCTGGTGGTCTGGAAAATCGAGCCCTGCGCTTCCAAACGCCCGCGGATGGCGGTGGCATTCGTGAGATTGCCGTTGTGGGCGATGGCCAGCCGCCCCTTGTTGCACTCCACCATCAGCGGCTGGGCGTTGCCGATGCCGCTATCGCCGGCGGTGGAGTAGCGGGTATGGCCGATGGCGATGCGTCCGGGCAAACGCCCCAGCGCCTTGGGGCTGAAAACATCCGCCACCAAGCCCATGCCGCGGCGCAGGTGAATCGCCTGCCCCGCGCCACCCGCATCACTGGCGGCGATGCCGGCCGATTCCTGCCCCCGGTGCTGCAGGGCGTGGAGCCCGAGGTAGGCGAGGTTGGCGGCCTCATGGTTACCCCACACCCCCACCACCCCGCACTTCTCTCGCAGCTTGGTCCACGGGGAGTTCGTCGCCGAGTTCATGCCCAACCTCCGCGCCACGCCGCCGCCAGCGCCTCGAGTTCCAATTGCACCACCGCCTGTCCGCGGTGGCGGATTACGAACCCATGCGTCCGCGTCTCGCCCACCTGCACCGCCTTCAGACCAGCCGCCTGCGCCGCCTCGGTCACCTCGGCCACCCGCGCGGGGTCGCACGAGACCACCACCCGGCTGGCATCCTCGGCGAATAAGACCAACTCCCAATCGCGGGCGTCCGGCAAGTTGACCTCCAGACCGAGCGGCGCCTTCTCCGGCTGCTCCACCGTTTGCGCCAGGCAGCACTCGGCGAGCGCCACGGCCAAGCCGCCGCTCGAAACCTGATGCGCCGAATCCAGACCGGCGTGCGCGTGGGCTTGCTCCAGCACTTGGTGCAGACCGTGTTCCCGCTCCAGATCGAGCGCTGGCGGCGTGCCCCATAAGGTGCCCAGCAGCAACGCCACGTACTCGCTGGAGCCGAATTCGCGCGTGCCGGAAGCCGGCGAACCCGACAACACCAGGATGGCGCGCCCGGGCGCGGCGAAGCGCGCCGCGAGCGGCGCGCGGCCGCGTTCCAGCAGCCCCACCACCCCCAGCACCGGCGTGGGCTGGATGCCGCGGCCCAGCGTCTCGTTATAGAGGCTGACGTTGCCGCCGGTGATGGGCGTGTCCAAGGCGCGGCAGGCCTCGCCAATGCCGGCGATGGCCTCGGCCAACTCCCACATCACCTCCGGTTTTTCCGGGTTGCCGAAGTTGAGGCAGTTGGTGGCGGCCAGCGGCCGCGCCCCCGTACACGCCACCTTGCGCGCCGCCTCGGCCACGGCCAGTTGGGCGCCGCGGCGGGGATCGAGCCGGCAGTAGCGGCCGTTGCCGTCCAGCGCCATGGCCAGGGCGCGCCCGGTGTCCTTCAGCCGGATCACGCCAGCATCGCCGCCGGGGCCGGCCAGGGTGTTGGTACGCACCATGGTGTCGTACTGTTCATAGACCCACGCCTTGGAGCACAGATTGGGCGAGCCCAGCAACGCCAGCAAATCGGCGGCGGCGTCACGCTTGCGGTCACGCCAAGCCGGGGTAGGATCGAGCGGCAGCGTGCGCTGTGGTGCGCGCCGCGGCCGGTCGTACCGGGGCGCCTCGTCGGTCAGCGCCGGGTTGGGGATATCCGCCATCAGCTCGCCGTGGTGGCGCACGCGGAACCGCGGCTCGGCGATGACCACCCCCACCTGCACCGCGTCCAGGCCCCACTTGCGGAACACGGCGTAGACCTCGTCTTCTCGGCCCTGATGGGCCACCAGCAACATGCGCTCCTGGCTCTCGCTGAGCAGCATCTCGTAGGCCGTCATGCCCTGGTCGCGCTGCGGGACGCGGTCGAGGTCGAGATCGATGCCGGTGCCGGCGCGCGCCCCCATCTCGCAACCCGAACTGGTGAGTCCGGCGGCGCCCATGTCCTGAATGCCGGCGATGGCGCCCGTCTGCATCGCCTCCAGGCAGGCTTCCAGCAACAACTTCTCCAGAAACGGGTCGCCGACTTGCACGTTGGGACGCTTCGCTTCGCTCGCCTCCGAAAAGGCCTCGCTCGCCATGGTGGCGCCGTGGATACCGTCCCGGCCCGTCTTGGCGCCCACGTAGATCACCGGGTTGCCGACGCCCTCGGCCTTGCCGAAAAACAATGCATCCTGCCGCGCGATACCCAGCGCAAAGGCGTTGAGCAGCGGGTTGGCCGAGTAGCAGGGATCAAAAGCCGTCTCCCCGCCCAGGTTAGGGACACCAAAGCAGTTGCCGTAGTGCGCAACGCCTCCCACCACGCCTTCGAGGATGGCGTGGTTGCGCGCCGCCGTCTGGGGCGAAGTCTGGCCGCTGGGATCGAGATCCGGGCGCAGCGGGCCGAAGCGTAGCGAGTCCATGATCGCCACCGGCCGCGCTCCCATGGTAAAGATGTCGCGCAGGATGCCGCCTACGCCCGTGGCCGCGCCTTGGAAGGGTTCGACGAAGCTGGGATGGTTGTGCGATTCGATCTTGAACGCGCACGCCCAGCCATCGCCGATGTCGATGATGCCGGCGTTCTCACCCGGCCCTTGCAGCACCTGCGGGCCGCCGGTGGGGAGCTGCTTGAGGTGGATACGGCTGCTTTTGTAGGAGCAGTGCTCGCTCCACATGACCGAGAACACACCCAGCTCGGTCCAGTTGGGTTCGCGTCCCAACAGCTCACAGATACGGCGGTACTCGTCGGCGGTGAGGCCGTGCCGGGCGAGCACGTCAGGCGTGATGGCAGTGGAGGTGGTCACAAAGTTACGGCCACGCGGCAGTGGGCGAGCAGGGATGCAAAAATTTGCAAGCCGTCGGCCGAGCCCAGAACCAGTTCGCTGGCCCGCTCCGGATGCGGCATCAGGCCGACCACGTTCCGGCCCTCGCTACAGACGCCAGCGATGTTGTGGCGCGAACCGTTGGGGTTGGCTGCCGCCGTCACCTCGCCGGTGGCGTTGCAGTAGCGGAACACCACTTGGCCATGCCGTTCTATTTCTTGCAGCGCCTCGGGCGTGGCCACGTAGTTGCCCTCGCCATGGGCGACGGGAATACTGAGTACTTGGCCGGTGCGGCACGCCGCGGTAAACGGCGTGGAGGTGGATTCAACGCGGAGATACGCCGGGCGGCAAACGAACCGCAGGCCCGCGTTCCGCATCAGCGCGCCCGGCAGCAGCCCCGTCTCACATAGAATTTGGAAGCCGTTGCAGATGCCCAGCACCGGACCGCCGCTGGCCGCGAAGTGCTGGACCGCTCCCATAATGGGGGAAAAGCGCGCGATGGCGCCGGTGCGGAGGTAATCGCCGTAGCTGAAGCCGCCGGGAATGATGACGGCCTGGCAGCCCTGCAGCTCGGCGCTTTCGTGCCATAACGGGACGGCCTGCTGGCCGGCGACGGCTGCGGCCACGTGCAGCGCGTCATGGTCGCAGTTGCTGCCAGGAAACACCACCACGCCAATTTTCATGATGTTCTCAAGGGGAACACCTCCATTTTACTACGAGGGGCGAGCAACCCCTCGTAGAGCGCCACCATCTCGGCGCCGCGAGCCTCGATCGAGAACAAATCCCGCGCCCGCCGCCGCGCCCGGCGCCCGCAGGCGAGGCGAAAATCGCGGTCTTCAATCAAGTGGCGCAAGGCGGCGGCGAGCTGAACGGGGTTGTCGGGGGCGACGGTGAGGCCGGTGACGCCATCGAGGCTGACCCAATCGGTGCCGGTGGCGAGGGCGGTGTTGACCACGGGCAGGCCCGCCGCCATCGCTTCCAGTTGCGCCACGCCGAAAGCCTCTGACGCTGTCCGTGACGGCAACACGAAGATATCGGCAGCGGCCAGCCGCGACGGCAGCTCGGCATCGGGCAGGTGGCCGAGGAACTCCACCCGGTCAGCAACCTGCAAACGCGCGGCCAGACGTTGCAGGCGCGAGCGCTCGCGCCCGTCGCCGACGATCTGCAAGCGCGCCGGCAGGGTGGTCATGGCCCGCAGCAGCACATCCAGCCCCTTATACGGGACGAGGCGGCCCACAAAGATGAGTTGCGCCGGGTGGCCGGCGTCGCGACGGGGCCGCGGGCCGCTGAACGCCCGCCAATCAAATCCGAACGGGATCAGATGGACCCGCTCGGGAAACGGCCGCAGACCATCGCTGTGCGAGCTGGCGGGGGCGCTCACCACGATGGCGTCGACGCGCTGCAGAAACCGCCGGCTGACCGCCTGCTGCGCCCACTGCACCATGGGGCTACGTCCCAGCACCTCGGCGTGCCAAGTCGCCACCCAGGGAATGCGCTTCGGCAACCGCAGCGTCGCCGCCTCGGCCAGGGGAAACGGCAGATGGAAATGCAGCAGATCGCAGCGGCTCTCGATCTGTGCCAGCGCCGCGCCAAACTCCCAATGGACGGGCATCGACGCCACCACCGGCGCGGCCAGTTCCCGGCCCGCGACGCCTGGGGGAAACGGTCGCGCCGGCGAGCGCCAGGGCCGGCACGCCAGCACCTCCACCCCGTAGCCGCGCCGGCTCAGATCCTGCACCGAGGCGTGCAGCACCGCCTCCACGCCGCCCCGGTCGCGGCCCCAGTATTTGTTGACGTGCCCAATCACCGGCATGGTGAGCATGGTGGGAATGGTTACCGCTGCACAATCGCCGGAGCCCGCCACAAGTCTAGCCATGATGCACCTTGAGCGCGAGTTGCCAGACGGCGGCCGCGCTAATCTGCTCCATGCACCGTGCGCGGCCGCAGGTATAGGCTTGGCCGCGCACCCCGCGCCGCGGGTCGTAACACGGCCCGCACCCGGCCTCGCCTTGCACAAACGCCTGCCCGGGGGCGTGAATGAACGCGCCCGCGGTGGGCCCATACAAACCCAGCCCCGGACGCCCCAGCGCCTGCGCCATGATCAGCGGCAGCGAATCGTTACCGATGACCACGTCGGCGGCGGCGATCACCGCCGCCCTCTCCCGCAACGAACTCCGGGTTGCGGCATCGATCGCGGCGGCGGGCAGATCGGGGGCGCTGCGGGCGATGACGTCGCGATCGCCGGGCCCACCGACCCAGCGCACCACGATCCCTTCGGCGCGGGCGCGGCGCGCGAGCGTGCCAAACCGCTCCGGCGCCCAGCGCCGGTTGGGCATGCGCGCCCAAGGATTGCCGGCTCCGCCCGGCGCCAGCACCCAACGCGGCGCGCCGGCGGGGGCCGCGCCCCAAGCGGCAGCGCCGTCGGCGCGCTCGGCGGCCTCGAGGTGCAACTGGGGCCGGAGATCGGCGGCAGCGCCACTGTCGCCGCCCGCCGCCACCCCCGCCGCTTGCAGCAGCGCCCCCAACTGCGCCAGCCGGTGCTGCTCCAGCTCGAACGGCGCTTCCCTGCCCCAAGCGACGATGCGCCTGAACCCGGCCAGGCGCAGGAGGGCGCGCAGCTTGAGCGAACGGTGCGCCAGCAGCACGGTCGCCTGCGGATGGCGCCGCCGCCAAGAATAGAGTGAGAGTGCCGACCCCGTCGAAGCCAGCGCGGCCAGCGCGCGGGCCTGCGCCGCCAGCCCCGGTCCGGGAGTGGGCGCGGCCAGGACGGTATCCACGTCGGGGTTGCCGGCCAGCAGCGGCGCAGCGTAGCGGGAGGTGAGCCACGCGATCTGGCTCTGCGGGCGCGCCCGGCGCAACGCGTGCGCCAGCGCCGTGGTCAACAGCACGTCGCCGGCGGCGGCCAAGCGCACGATGAGGAAATCGCCGAGGAAATCGCCCAGGAAATCGCTCATGCGGCTGCCTCGATGGCCGGGATTGCCTCCCCACCGGGAAACAGCACGCCAGCGGTTAGCACTACGGTGAGTGCCAGCAGGCGCGTGTTCCACAGCGCCTCGATGGTCATGCACGCCGCCAAAAGACCCACAAAGCCCGCCAGCATCGCCAGTTCCCCAGGCGAACGCGGCCGCCGCAGCGGCGCCGCGACGGTGATGAGGAACAGCACCAGCCCGACCGGCCCGGTCTCGGCCAGGACCGTGAGCGGCATGTTCTGCGCGCCGTTGAAGCGTTCATCGGCCCGGCGCACGGGCCCGCCCCCGAGATCGGGCACGCCGAGATAGAGCGCCTGGCCAAACCCCAGACCCAACAGCGGGTGCGCCGCAATCTGCTGCAGGCTCTGTGCCATGCTGCCCAGCCGTTCGACCGTGCCGGCATCGTGCGGTACCGCCGCCGCATTGGAAACTGGCCCCGCCATCACCGCATCCGCGGTTTCAACCGCCGCGCGGATACGCTGCCAGCTCCGCACCGGGAACAGCGCCCCCAGCGCCAGCAGCACCACCGCCGCCATCGCCACCGGACGCCAGCACCGATACAGCAACAGGACGCCGCATCCGGCGGCGAAGGCCAGGTAACCGGCGCGTGAACCCGCCGCCACCAGGTTGCCTGCCACCGCAACCGCCAGCACGATCTGGCCCCAGCGGCCGAGTTCCTCGCCGTCGCAGACGACCCACAACAGCGCCCACGCCGCCAGCACGCCGTAGAGGTTGGCGTCGTAGAACAATCCGGTGGCGCGGGCGCCAGCCCCGGATCCAGCCGCGGAGTGGGCCAGCGGGCTGAAGACGGGCAGCCAGCCGGCCGCCTGCCCCAGCCCGCACACGGCGTTGACGACAATGCTCCAAAACAGGACTTTGCGGAGCAGCGTTCCATCGCTCCCATCGCTTCCATCGCTCCCATCGACACCGGCGGCCAGTACCACCCCCAGCCCGACAAACAGCGCCAGCTTGAACAAGTGCCCCAGCAGCGTCGCCTGCGCCGCCCCTGACAGCCCGCCCGCCGCCCAGGGCACGAGCAGCGTCAGTCCGCACCAAGCCAGCAGCCAATAACACCACCGGGCCAAGCTCGGCCAGCGGCCAGGCCGAACCGGAAGGATGCGCCGGCCGGCGAGCCAGGCGCCGGCCAGCAACGGCAGCGCCACTGCGGGGACCACAAAGTTCGATAGCGTCAGCCCCTGCGACCAGTGCACCAGCAAGCCCAGGTTCCGCCCCGAGGCCACATCCGGCACCAGCAGCAGGGCGCCCAAAATCACGGCGCGCACCACCCCCACCGGCAGCGCCGCGCCCAGCGCCACCAGACCTCCGGCGGCGACCAGCAGCGCCAGCAACCAACCCGCGCCCGCAGCCACCGCCGTGCCTGCGGCGGCCGCCAGTACCAACACGCTCGCCAATTGCGCCACCTTCAACACCGCCCAAACTCCTCAAAAATCGCCAGCATGGCCTGGGCAGTCACCGCCCAATTGAACTCCGCTGCGCGCGCCCTGCCGCGGCGCCGCATCTCGGCCGCCTGAACCGGATGCGAGATGACTTCCAGCAGTGCGGCGGCGGTGTCGGCGGGGGCATAAGGGGGCGGAATCAGCACCGCCGCGCCCGCCGCCGTCTCCGGCAGCGCCGTGTTGGCGTAGCTCACCACCGGCGTGTCGCAGGCGAAAGCCTCCAAGATCGGCAGGCCGTAGCCAGCCAGGGTCTCGGGGAAAACCAGCACCGCCGCCGCCGAGTACAGCGGCGCCAGCCACAGCTCGCGCACGTAGCCGAGGCGGCGCACGCGCGTTCCCAACCCGAGCCGCTCGATCTCGACCTCCACCGCCGCCGCGCTGGCGGCCACGTTCACGCCGCCGGCGAGCACCAGCTCGTGCTCACAGTGCGGCGCCATGCGGGCGAACGCCCGCAGCACCCCCAGCCAGTCCTTGCGCGGCTCCAGCGCCCCCAGCCCGAGCACATAGGGTTTGGATAGCCCAAAATGCCGCCGCAGCGCGGCTTGGCGGCGCGCCGCCGCCGGGCGGAACAGCGTCCGCGGCGGATAGGCGACATGCCGCACGCGCGCGGCCGGAAAGGCCAACGCCTCTTGGATCACGCCCGCCGAGTAGCGCGACGGGGCTACGATGCAGGCGGCCCGGCGCGCCGCCCGGGGCAGGAAGCCGCCCCAATAGACGCGGGACGGGCCCGGCGGCAACAGCTCGGGGCGCTGCCACACGCTGAGGTCGTGCAGGCTGAGCACGCGCGGCGCGCGGCCCCACATCGGCGGCGCAAACCCAGGTGAATGGATCACATCCAGCCGCCGTCCCCAAGCTTCTCCCACCAGCGCCACTTGCGTGCGCGCCATCTCGGCCGGGGCCGGCCAGCGCCGGAAACCGCGGTACCAGAGCGGGACGATCTCGTGCCGGCCGCCGGCGGCGGCCGCAGCCTCGAGCGCCGGCGCCAAACCCTGGGCGTAGGCCCCGATGCCACTGATGGGCCCACGCGTCGATTGCAGATCGAGCCCGATCTTCATGGCCGGTTCCACTCCCGCAGCTCGCGCAGCTTCCAGTGCCGGACGAGGTCGTAGGCGAACCCCAACCCGAGATAGGTCACCCCGGGAATGCCGTCGAGAAAAGCCGCGCCTGGCACGCCGCGCTGAGCCAGATGGCCCAGACTCTCGGCCCACATGCGCCCGGGCGAGTAGCGCCGTCCCGCGGCGGCCATATCCAGCGCTTCGCTGGTCGTATAGCGGTTGAACTTGTCGAAGTAGGCGCGCAGATCGGGGTAGGAGTGATGCAGCAAAGGCGCGCGGCTGTAGGCGGCCGGTCCCGATATCTCCAGGCGCGCATGCACGGCGCGGTCGCCGAAGCGCGCCCGCCCGCGCCGCAGCAGGCGGGCGTGGTTGTAGTCGGGGTAGTTGCCGCCGTGGCGCAACCAGCGTCCGAAGACGATGTTGCGGCGGGGGAAAAATACCGCGGCGCAATCCTGTGCGCCTGCAACCCGCCGCCGCACATCGGCGCGCATGGCGGCGCTCATGCGCTCGTCGGCGTCGAGCAGCAGCAGCCAGTCGCCGCGCGCCTGCTCCAGCGCAAAGTTGGTTTGCCGCGCCTGGCCATCGTAGCGGCGGCGGAACACACGCAGTTCCGGTTGAGGCTTGAACGCGGCCAAGGCTGCGCGCGCCGCGGCGGCCGTCGCCTCATCCCGGCTGTCGTCGACCAGCACCACCTCGCTCAGCAAGGGGCCCAGCCCGGCAGCGCTGGCCAGGCAGCCGCCGAGGTTCCGCTCCTCGTTGGCGGCAATCATGACGAGGCTCAGTGGCCCGGGAATCATGGCCGGCCTCCGGCGGCGGCCAGTCCCGGCGCGGGCGCCAGTGCTTGGCGCACGCCGGTCCACAATTCCGGGGCCCATAAGGCCGCCATGGCGGCGGTGAGCAGCGCCGTGGCGGCGAGCGCCAGCGCCGCCCAGCCGCAACTGGCGGCGCCGCCCAAGCCGCCCGCCAGCGCCGCCTGCGGCAGCAGGGCGCGCACCCCCAGCGCGGCGGCGATGGCCAAGCCGCCGGCACGCACGCCGGCCGCGATACCAGCGCAGCACCGCAGTCCCGGCAGATAGCGCCGGTGGCGCGCTCCAATCCACGCCAGGGCGGCGGCGCAGCCGGCCACGTGCGCGGCCGCCAGCCCCGCCACCCCCCACAGCCGCGCCCACCAAAACAGCAAAGGCAGGTTGGCAGCCGCCAGCGCCACTGCGATCGGCAACTTGCTCCGCTCCCGTCCCTGCGCATAGATGGCGAAGAGCAAAAAATAAAACGCCGCATCCAGTGCCAGGCCGGCGCCCTTGATCGCCACCACGGGCGCGGTCAGCGCCACACTGGCAGCGCCAAAGCGGCCCCAGCCGAAGATGCAGCGCGTGAGCAGGCGGGCGTACACGGCCAGCGCCGCCGCCGCCGGGGCGATGAGGGTCAGCAGTCCCTGCCAGGCCGCTTCAAAGTGGGCGGCGAAGGCGGGCGGAGCAGCCCGTCCCGGCACGGCCGCCTCGGCCAAACGGGTAAAGCTGACCGCGGTGAACGGCGCCACGGTCACGCTGAACGCCATCTGCACCAAGCGCTCGCCATAGTCGAAGGCCGCCAGCGAGCCGGGGTGCAGCCCCGAGGCCGCCATGCGTTCGGCCAGCGGCACCAGGTTCAGCACCAGCGTGGCCCCCAGCAGCACGCCCAGCGCCGGCCAGTGGCTCTTCGCGCCCCCGCCCACGGTCACGGCCGCAGCCCCGCTGGGCGCAGCCGGACGCCGCGCACCGCGCCGCAGCGCCGGCGTTAGCATCAGCACCAACCCCAGGACGTTGCCCACCGTGATGGCGCCGCCGATCCAGAAGATGCGCCGCTCCAGCGCCATTCCCGGCGTGAGCGCCAATGCCGCCAGCACCGTGGCGGCGGCACAACTCGTGCCCGCCGGCATCCATCCAAAGCGGCGCTGCGCGTTCCAGCGGGCCGCGAGCATGGTCTGCCCGCCCAGCAGCGCGATATTGAGCGCCAGCCAGCGCTCCAGCGCGATCGCCCCTGTCCAGGCGGCGCCGGTGAGCCCGGGCGCGACCAGCGCGATCAGGGCCCGCGGCCACAACAGCGCCGCCACACTCAACAGCATCTGAGCAGCGGCGACGCTGCCCACCAGGGCCCGCACCGGCCTCGATGCGGAGCGCGCCCACGCCGGCGTCAGCAGCGCCGGCAGCGTCTCGTTGCCGTAGGAGGCGACCAGCGCGGGCGCCGTCCATGCGGCCACCAAGGCGTCTTTCCAAGGCGAGGTGCCCAGCACCGCCGCCAGCAGAATCTCTTTGCCGGCGCTGGTGGCGCGCGCCAGCAGGGTCAGCAGCCAATAGAAAAGGGGGAAACGATCGCAGGAGAGCGCCGGCGTCACCGCGACCGGTGCGCCCGCGGCAGCGCTTACGCCCACCGCCGCACCGCCGCCGCTTCGGCCGCCCCCGCCCCGGGCGCCGCCAGCCACTCCGTCGCCACAGGCAGCGTCCCCGGTACGCGGGTGAGCACCAACCCCGCGGACGCGGCGCTGGCGCAAGCCAGCAGCTCGAACGCGCGCCGCAGCCGGCGGCGGGAACCCGCACCCATCTCTGCCACGATCAGACAACAGTCGGCGTGGCTCGCCCATAGGCGCGCCGCCGCATCCTCGAGCAACGCGCCTCCGTCGATGAGGACCCAGGTGTAGCGCTGGCGCGCCGCCGCCAACAGGTCCGCGGCTGCGCCGGAAGCCAGATCCACCAGGCCCTGAGCGTCGCTCACTCCAGCCGGCAGATACCAGACCGCACTCCCAGCTGGCCAGCGGCGCAACGCCTGATCCACGGTGGCGCTGCCGGCCAGCAGCTCGCGCACCCCCGGCGCACACGCCTCCCCGGCTGCGGGGTGCAGCCCAGGCCGTGCGGCGTGGCCGTCCACCAGCAGCACGGGCGCGTTGGCGCGCGCCAACGTGCGCGCCAACGCCAGCGCCACCGTGGTCTTGCCGGAGCGCGCTTCGGCACTGGTGAGCAACACCACGCTGCAGCCCGCGTCGGTCTGCGCCCGCGTCAGCACTGCCGCCAAGGTCGCCACCGCAGCTGGCCGGTAGGCGGCGTCCCCGCCCACATCAGCCACCAGCGGCGGCAGCCCGGCCAGGAGGGGCACGCCCATCTCCGTGACTTCGGGAATCCACACCCCGTCCCGCAGGTGTTCCACGCCCCAGATCGCAAGCGCGCCCAGCAGCGTGCCCAGCACCAGAGCCGAGGCGGCCAGCTCGCGCGAATTGGGGCGCAGCGGCACCGGCGCGGCCAGCGGCGGGGCGATCACCCGCAGGGTGGCCGGGGCGGTGCCAGCTTCGGCGGCGGCGCGCTGCAGTTGGTCAAGCAGGTTGGAGTAGGTGTCCTGGTCGGCCTGCAAGCGGCGCTGCGCCAAATCATAGGCGGCGGCGGTGGCGGCGATAGCGGCTTGGCTGCGGCCTTGGGCGGCGAGGGCGGCGGTGAGGTCGCGCACCTGCTGACGCTGGGCGGCGAGCGCTTGCCGGGCGGCGAGCTGGTTCGCGCTCTGCCAGGAGGCGGCGCTGGCGTTGAGGCCGGCAAGCGCCTGCTGCGCTTGTTCGACCGGCGCCGCCTGCGGCTGATAAATGGTGGTCAAGCGGCGCAGCTCGGATTCCAACTCGGCGCGTTTGACCTCGAGATCCTGGGGGAGATCGGCGGACGCGGCGGCGTCCGGGGCCGCCGCCAGTTGATCGGCTTGGCGGAGGGCGGCAATCTCGGCAGCGGTTTCCGCTTGCTCGAGCTGCTGCCGGCGCTGCTCGGCGAGCGCCATCGCCGCCGGGGGCGCCGGGCCCTGGGTGGAGTAGGGGTTCAGGTCCGACTGCGCCGCCAGCACCTGCGCGCGCGCGCCGTCGACGCGCTGCGAGAGCGCTGCCACCCGCTCCAGCCCGGCGGCGCGGGCGTGCGCCTGCGTCTGCGTCTGGTAATCGCTCAACAGGGTGGCGAGAAAGGCGACGGCCACCTGCGGCCGGGGCGCCTGGAACTGGAGCTGAATCACGCGGCTTTGGGCGACGGGCACGATTTGCAACTGCCGCAGCGCTGCCAACGTCAGCTCCGCTGGCGGCAGCGGCGCGGGCCCGCGCCGCTGCCGCCACATCTGCTGCGCCAGGACCGGGCCCAGCGCCACCGCCGCCGCCGCGACCAGGTGCGGGTTCGCCAGCTCCTCCGCCACCGTACCGGGTTCCGTGCCCATGTCGGGAACATTGGCGGTGTCACCAGGAAACTGCATTACGGGCGCGGGCACAGTCAATTCGACCGCCGCCGCAGCCTGATACACCGGCTGCAAGGCGCGCGCGGCCACGGCGGCGGCGGCCCCGCATCCCGCCAGTGTGAGCAGCAGCAGCCAGCCGTGGCGGCGGAGCGCGCGGCCGATCAGCACCAGGGGCGCTAGCGGCTCCGGCGCCGCCAGCGCGCTCCGCATGGGCGCTGGCCGCGGACCAAATAATCGGCGCTGGGCAGGGGGAGGCATGAGCAGAGGCATTAGTGGAAGACGATGAGGCCGGTGAGAATGGTGGTGCCGACGTTCACCGCCGTCTCCAAGCCATGAAACACCGCCGCCCGCTGCGGGCTATAGGGCACGTAGACCAAGTCAAAAGGCTGCAACGCCCGATCCGGCGCTTTCCCGTCCAGAATCGGACGGGCATCAATCCATTCGGTGCGCAGCTGGCCGCCGGCGCCGGTGTGCACCAATCGGGTCTGGGCGGCGCGGCCATCGCGCGCAATGCCGCCGGCGAGGCTCAGCGCTTCCACCAGCGTGAGACCGGTCGAGGGCAGCGCGTAGGCCCCCGGCTTGGCCACATCGCCGCCGATGTACACCGTCGCCTCCGGCACAACCCGCACCACGTCCCCGCCCGCAACCGGAATCACCGGGGCCGCAGCCGTGCGTTCCATCAAGGCGAGATCCATTTGCACCGGCGCGGCGTTGGGCAAGGAGCCGCTGGCGGTAATGAGCACCTCACCGCCGGCCGGCGTGGTCACGCCTCCCGCCGCCGCCAGCACCGCCGCCAGTGTGGGATAGGAGCGCGCTGAATAGACGCCGGGATCGCGCACCGCCCCCAGCACCGTCACCGGCTGTGGGGCGAACTCCCGCACCAGCAATTGCACCTGTGGCGCCCGTAGATAATGCGCTTGCAGGCGGGCATTCAACGCCGCTTCCGCTTGCGCCGGCGTCAGGCCTGCCAGCACCACATGCCCGGCCTCGGGCATGGTGATGGCGCCGGCGGCGTCCAAACGCGCCGTGGTCGCCAGCTCCGGCGCCTGAAACACGCTGATCTGGACCAGATCCCCGGGGGCGAGCGTCTGCGCCGCCGGCAGCGGCACCGCCAGCATCGTCGCCGGCGACTGCGCCAATGCAGCACCCGTCAGCACGGCCGCCACTCCCAACACGCCCATGGCGCGACGCCAACGCACGTTCCCTCCCTGAGGCTCCGCTTGTTGATGAAGCCGGAGTCAGATTGGAACCGTCAATCAACCCCAAAGGGGGAGTGGGTTCCAAAAGGGGCTATGACGTTGCTGCAGAGCGCCCTGGCGGCGGGGGCGCGGGCGTTAGCCGGGATTTGCGCGGCCCGACTTTAATCACCCCGGCGGGGGGATCGCTGGCCGGAAACGAGTCGGCCACCGCGGCGTCGTAATCGTCGCCGGGCGATGCTTGAGGAGATTCGGAGGGAGGCAGTGGATTGCGGGTCGCCATGACTTCACTTTAATCCCCTTCCCGAGGTGATGCGGGGAACCGATCCAATCAACGCCCCGGCCAACGCGGCCCAGTCTCTGCGGCATCGGAAACGGTCGGAGGCTCCTTATGGCGCTGACCTCTGGCGAACAGGACCGGTATATCCTTCATCTCAATCACGCGCTGGCAATGGAATCGGCGCTCATCGACCACTTGGAGAAGCGTGCCGCCGCCGTGCCCCACGCCCACCTGCGCGACAAGCTGCTGCAACACCGGGAACAGACGCGCGAACATGCGCAGACAGTGCGCGGCACCATCCTGTCGCTCTCGGGCGAGCCGACGGGGACCAAGGCCGTCGTGCAGCCACCCATCACCCCCGGCATCCTGGGTAAGGTCATGAGCGCGCTGGAGGGCGAAAAATCCGATCACTTGCTGGCCGAAAGCCTCGCCGACTACGCTGTCGAGAACTACGAAGCGGCGCTGTACTCGACCCTGGCGCTCATCGCCCGCAACCTCGGATTTCCTGAGCATGCCAGCCAGTACGACCGCATCCGGCAGCAGGAACAGGAGATGGCCGAGTTCCTCACCACCGCTCAAGCCGAAATCATCCGCGAGGCTTTCCCGCCTGTTCCCCGCGCCGCGTAGGGCGGCGCATTCCACCCGGCACACGCCACCGGCACCCTGGCATGCTGCGTGCTACGCTGGACCTTTGGAGGTGGCGTGCGAGTTGGATTATTCACCCGGGAGTTTCCGCCCTACATCTATGGTGGCGCAGGCGTCCATGTCGATTACCTGAGCCGTGAGCTGGCGCGCAAAATCGAGGTCGAGGTGCACTGCTTCGGCGATCAGAACGCAGCTCATCAAGGGAACGGAGGCCGGCTCACGGTCGAGGGGCACACACCCTGGGAGAAGATTACCGCCGGCACGGAGGCGAAGTTCAAGGGCGCCCTGGAAGCGCTCTCGGTGAATCTCGATTCGGTCAAGAACCTCGCCCGGGTCGACGTTGTCCACACCCACACCTGGTACGCCGCCATGGCTGGCTTCTGGGCCAAGAAACTCTACGGCGTGCCCTTCGTGCTCACCACCCACAGCCTGGAGCCGCTGCGCGCCTGGAAGGCCGAGCAGCTCGGCAGCGGTTACCGCATGAGCTCCTGGATGGAAAAGACCGCCATCGAGAGCGCCGATGCCGTCATCGCCGTCTCCAACGGCACCCGCGCCGACATCCTGCGGGCCTATCCCGGGATTGATCCCAGCGTGATCCATGTGATCTACAACGGCATCGATCTGGATGAGTACCAGAAGGACACCAAAACCAATTTCCTGGAAGCGTTCGGCGTCGATGCCGCGCGCCCCTTCATGCTCTTCGTGGGCCGGATCACGCGCCAGAAAGGCGTCACCCACCTGGTCGATGCCATCCAGCACCTGCCCCAGGACACCCAGGTAGTGCTGTGCGCCGGCGCGCCCGATACCCCCGAGATTGCCACCGAGATGCGGGAGAAGGTCGCCCGCCTGAAGCAAACCCATCCGCGAGTGCTGTGGATCGAGAAGATGGTGTCCAAGCCCGAGGTGATCCAGCTCTACAGCCACGCCGCCGTCTTCTGCTGCCCCTCGATCTACGAGCCCTTCGGAATCATCAACCTGGAGGCGATGGCGTGCGGCACCGCGGTGGTGGCCAGCGCCACCGGCGGCATCAAGGAGGTGGTGGTGCCGGGTGAAACCGGCGAGTTGGTGCGCCTCGATCAGGATCCGGATACCAACGCTCCCCACGATCCTGCAAAGTTCTCCCGCGATCTGGCGGCCGCGCTGACCGCCGTGCTCGCCGATCCTGAACGCCAGCGCCGCTATGGCGCGGCCGGGCGGCGCCGGGTGGAAGCCATGTTCAGCTGGCGCGCCATCGCCGCCCAGACCATCGCGCTGTACCAATCGCTGGTGAGCCGCTCCCAGTCCGCCGCCATTGCCGCAAAAAGTTAGGAGGGCGGGAGCGGGTCCGCGCCGACCTGCTCAGCCCCGCCGCGCGGCCTCGATGGCGGCGATGTCAATCTTCCTCATCGGCATCATGGCCGCGAAGGCGCGCTTAGCCTCGGCGCCGCCCGCCGCCAGCGCGGCGGTGAGTGCGCGCGGCGTGATCTGCCAGGAGAGGCCCCAGCGGTCCTTGCACCAGCCACACTGGCTCTCTTGCCCGCCGTTACCGACGATGGCATTCCAATAGCGGTCGGTTTCTTCCTGCGTGTCGGTGGCGATCGCGAACGAAAAGGCTTCGCTGTGGCGGAATCTCGTTCCGCCATTGACGCCGACACAGGGAATGCCACAAACGGTGAACTCCACCGTCAGGATATCGCCCTGCTTGCCGCCGGGGTAGTCGCCGGGTGCGGCGTGCACGGCGGTTACGGCACTGTCGGGAAAGATGGCGGCGTAAAAACGCGCCGCCGCTTCGGCGTCCTTGTCGAACCACAGGCAAATCGTGTTCTTCGGCCTCATGCGTGGACCTCCTTTGCGCCCTAAGCGCTTAGCCGGCGACCATCACCGGAGCGAATTTTTCCGCCTGCCGCCCCTCCACCAGCCAGTAGAGTTCGCCAGTGGCATATTGGGCAAAGTGCGCCGAATCCCGGTGCGCCTGCAATGCCGCCTCATCCCGGTACAACTCGTAGATCAAAAACCGCCGCGGATTCTCGATCGAGCGGTGAACGTTATAGCCCAAGCATCCTGGCTCGGCACGGGAGGCGGGCGCCAGCTTCTCAAAACACGCCACCGCCTGCGCCTCGGCGCCCTCGCGGATGAGCAGGTGCACGGCCAGACAAAGTGGCTGGGATGAGGGGGTCACGCGCCCATCATACAATGGGGTGTATGCTGCTGGCCGTCGATATCGGCAATACCAATACCGTGCTCGGCCTGTACCAGGCCAGCGACCAACGGGAGCGAGCCAGCGAAAAATGGCGAGCCACCTGGCGGCTCACCACCAACCGCGCCCAGACCGCCGACGAGTTCCAGTTTCTGCTCACCGGACTGCTGCAAGCGCGGGGATTGCAGGCGGCGGCGGTGAGCGCCATCATCGTGGCCTCGGTGGTGCCCACCCTGGACGGCATGGTGCGCGAGGCGCTGCGGCGGCAGTTCGGGTGCGAACCGCTGTTCGTCGGCCCCGGTCTGAAAACCGGCATGCCCATCCACTATGAGCCCCCCGCCGATGTCGGCGCCGACCGCATTGTGAACGCGGTGGCGGGCTACGCCGCCCACGGCGGGCCGCTGATCATCGTCGATTTCGGCACGGCCACCACGTTTGACGTGGTCTCGCCCGCGGGCGAGTACCAGGGCGGGATCATCTGTCCGGGCCTGGCCATCTCCGCCGAGGCACTCTTCGCCCGCACCTCCCGCTTGCAGCGGGTTGAGATCCGCCCCCCGGCGCGGCTGGTGGGCAACACCACCGTGGGCAGCATCCAATCGGGGTTGTTCTACGGTTACCTCAGCCTGGTCGACGGCCTCATCGAACGTCTACGCGGCGAGTTGGGCACCGATACCAAGGTGATTGCGACCGGCGGCCTGGCGGCTTTGATCGCCGGCCAGTCCCGCTACATCACCCTGGTCGATGAGCGCCTCACCCTGAACGGCCTGCGTCTGCTCTGGGAACGGAATCGATAATCAAACGCGGAACGCTTGAATCTAACGCGGGCTCCCGGCTTCGCCGCCCGCTTCGCCTTAGCAAGCGGCCGTCACCACCGCCGTGCGTTACTTCTGCTAGAATGTAATACCATGGAGTCGGCGATCACCAGCAAAGGACAAGCGACGATCCCCAAGCCTGTGCGCGACTACCTTGGGTTGAAGGCGGGCGACCGCGTCAAATTCTTCCTGCAGCCCGATGGCACCGTGGCTCTGCTGCCCAAGCTGCCCATCACGGCGCTGCGGGGGATGGTGCCGGCGCGCAAGCGGCCGGTTTCGATGCGCCGACTTCGCCAAGCCCCCGCGGAAGGCGCCGTGAGCCGCGAGGCACGGAGCCGCGGCGGGCGTTGATCGGGCTCGACACCAACGTTCTCGTCCGCTACATCACCCAGGATGACCCGGCCCAGGCCGCGAAAGCAGCGGCCCTCCTGGAGAGCCTGACCGCAGCCGAGCCGGGCTTCATCAGCCTGGTCGTGACGGCCGAGCTGGCTTGGGTGCTGGAGCGGACCTACCGGCTCGGGCGCGGGCCGCTCGCCGCCGTAGTGGAACGCCTGCTGCAGACCGAAACCCTGCGGGTGCAGAACGATACCGAGGTGTTCGCCGCCATGCTGGAGATGCGCCACGGACACGCCGATTTCGCCGACGCTTTGATCGCCGCGCTGGCGCGGAGCGCCGGCTGCCGGCACACGGCGACGTTCGATCGGCGCGCACTCCGGCTCGCCGGCGTGGCTCGCCACCTCTCGCTTGGTCGCTCCCGTTGGTCGCTTGTGGGCGGGCTTCGACGTGCGGCAGCGGGCGCCCGCTCTGCTCGTGGCGCTTCCAAGCTGCCTCGATTTGCGCCGGTCTGAAGCCTTACCGGGGCGGGAAGGGCGACGCCAGCGTGCTGGCGCGGGCATGGGGAATTGCGGGCAGGCTTTCGGTACCCGCCGTGCCCACCGCAACCACGCCCATTATGTAGTCGTCGAGCGTCTGCACGATGTTAATCGAGGTGCCGTGCACCACGAGGCGCTGCGCCCACTGCGGCGCGGCGGTGGGGCGCAGCAGCACGCGGTAGCTGACCGCGCCCGGCACCGCGGGCCAGGACAGGTGCGTGCCCCAGCCGTCACGGTGCTGCATCAGCGGCGAGGGCGTGGGCGGCGCCAGCGCCAGCCCACCCAGGGTGAGCGCGTTCACGCGCGCGACGTTGGCGGTGTAACTGGGAGTGGTGAATTTGAGCATGTCGCCGAACTGCACGCCGTTGTACATGCGCACCCACTGGTGTTGGTGGTCGTAATTCTCGTCATAGTCGCTCATGCGCACCGCGGCGAAGCCGTTTTGCAGGTAGGCGGTGTCGTCGCCACCGCGGCCGAAGCGGTCGCGCCGGTACTCTTGCACCACCTGAAATGCGGGCAGATAGAGCGCGGCCATGCCGCTGGCGTAGCGACCCAGCTCGCGCGAGGGGGAATCGTTCTCGCCGCCGATGGTGGCCAGCCGCAAAATTTCGCTGGGGGTGGCGTTTTGCGGAACCCCTTCACTGTAGACGCGCATTTTATTGGTGTTGGCGTGGCCGGGGGTGTTGTCGCCGCCGACGATGTCGTCATCGAGCATCGCCGCCACATCCTGGTGATCGGCCTTGGCCTGCTCGGCGTCATGGTAGGCGCCATAGAGACCCTCCTCCTCGCCATCGAAGGCGATGAACTCGAGGGTCGCCGAAAAATGGAACCGGCTCATCACCCGCGCCAGCTCCAGCGCCACCGCGACGCCGCTGGCGTCGTCATTCGCGCCCGGCCCGACGGTGGGCGTTTGCGTGCCGGTGCCGCCGCTGAAGCCGCCGATGGTGTCGTAGTCGCCACCCATGACGTAGACGCGGTGGTCGTTCGGGTTATCGCCCGGCAACGTGGCCACCACATTCGCCATGCTGAGGCCGCTGGGCATGGAGAGCCCGGGCGGCACCGGAAACGTGTCCACCCGCACTCGCAAACGATCACCGGAGGCCGCACTGGATTTTTTGAACTGCGCCACGACCCAGGCCCGCGCCGCCGCCGTGCCCGTGGTGGTCGAGCTGGTCTCTTTGGTCGCCAGGCGCGTGCCAAAACCCACCAGCGCCACCTGGTCGGCATGGATGTGAGCCGCGCTGATCTGGCGGGCGATCTGTCGCAGCACGGCATTGCCGGCCGCGGGCGTAACCGTGGGCGGGTGGTCGAACTTGACGATCGAGGTCTGGGCCCCGAGCGTGGCCGCCAGCAACAGGCTGGCGCCTCGTGAATACCATGCGCGCAAGGACCGTGTCACCCGGGCCTCCTCGAGCGCAGGGTAGCACAGGAGCGCCCCGCGCTCCCCACAACGGCGCGCCCGGCTGGCGCCGCCGGCGCTCCGCCCTCGCCTTAACGCCGGAGGGCGCGGGCCTGCAACTGCGCCATGGTGAGGGGCGAGCCGGGCGCGTGCAGCGTGGGGGCGAGTTCAGCCAAACCGTCGAGCACAAAACGGCGGGCGGCGAAGCGCGGATGGGGTACGGTCAATTGCGGCGTCTGAATGCGCGCCCGGCCGTAAAGGATGAGGTCGAGATCGACGCGGCGCGGGGTTTTCTTGCGCCCCGGGGCCGGGCGGCGGCCCAAGGCGTGTTCGATCCGGCGCAGGCGGCCGAGTAGCACCTGGGGCAGCAGATCGGTTTCAGCTCGTGCGACGGCATTGAGATACCAGCCGTGGCCAGTGGCGCCGACGGGGGCAGTGCGGTCGAAGCGCGACACGGCGCGCACCTTCACCCCGGGCGCCGGCAGCGCGGCCAGCGCAGCTTGGAGGTGGGCGGCGCGGTCACCCACATTCGACCCGAGGGCGATATAAACGGTCAAGCGGGAAACAGGTCCGTCTGGTCCGCGTCCTGGCGGCGGGGCGGCGCCAGCTTGAAGTGCCGGTAGGCGAGCGCGGTGGCCACGCGGCCGCGCGGGGTGCGGTTCAAGAACCCGATCTGCATCAGGAAGGGCTCGTAGATCTCCTCGATGGCATCGGGCTCCTCGGCCATGGAGGCGGCGAGGGTGTTCACCCCCACCGGGCCGCCGTCATACTTTTGGATGAGGGTGAGCATCAGCCGCCGATCGGCCTCATCGAAGCCGTACTCGTCGACTTCGAGCAGCGTCAGCGCCTCGCGGGCGACGGATTCGGTGATCTCGCCCTGGGCGCGCACCTGGGCAAAGTCCCGCACCCGGCGCAGCAGGCGGTTGGCGATGCGGGGCGTGCCCCGGCACCGGCGCGCCAGCTCGGCCGCGCCCCCGGACTGGATGGGCACCCCCAGGATCTGGGCCGAGCGGCGGACGATGACCTCCAAATGGCGGGGCTCGTAGAAATCGAGGCGCAGAACCAAGCCGAAGCGGCTGCGCAACGGCGCCGAAATCAGGCCGGCGCGGGTGGTGGCGCCCACAAACGTGAACGGCTTCAGCTCCAGCGTGTGGGTGCGCGCCGCCGGCCCCTGGCCGATGAGGATATCGAGGCGGTAGTCCTCCAGCGCCGAGTACAGAATCTCTTCCAGTTGCGGCTGCAGGCGGTGGATCTCGTCAAAAAACAGCACCTGTCCGCCCTGCAGGTTGGTGAGGATGGCGCTGAGGTCGCCTTTGATCTGGATCAGCGGCGCGGCGGTGGACTGGAACGCCGTCGCCATCTCGGCCGCGATGATCGAGGCCAGCGTCGTCTTGCCCAGCCCCGGAGGTCCGTAGAGGAGGACGTGATCGAGCACTTCGCCGCGGCTACGAGCTGCGGCGATGGCCAGCGCGAGCTGCTCCTTGGCGCGCTCTTGGCCAATGAAGTCGTTGAGCGTGCGAGGACGCAAACCAGCTTCAAAGCCGGTCTCGTCCTCGCGCGCTTCCGACGCCACCAGACCGCGTCCGGGGCGGGGCGCCGCTCCGGCTACAGGGGAATCAGGTGTCACGCACCAGCATACCGCGCCCGTGGCCGGGTGACACTAGCGGGCGTGGGCCTGGCCCGAGGCGGATGCCGACCCGGTGGCCGACGCCGACGAGGGCGACGACAGCGTCTGCAAGGCGACGTTGGTGCCCGAGTTCAGTTCCATGTCGCCGCGGGGCGTGCTGAGCACGCTGCCAAACGCCGCCTGTTGGCTGGCTTGAGCCCCCGCCGGCGGCATCGCGATCTCGACCGGGACGCCGTTACTGGCCCGGCCGAGCGATTCCACCGACCCACCCGCGCTCAGCGGACCCGAAGTCCCGAGTTCGCCGCCCACCATCCCGGTGCCGTTGGCCACCACAGGTCCCGCCACCGCCCCGGCACCCAAAACTCCACCTGCGGCGCCGCCAACTCCGCCCAGCAATCCGCCCCCACCTCCGGCGGGCATCGGCGCGGACATGCCGCCGCCCATGCCGCCATCCATCCCTCCATTCATCGCCCCCATGCCGCTGTCCATGCCTCCGCCCGCGCCTCCGCCCATGGCCGCCGCCGAGGCGGAGCTGGTGAGCACGCTGGCGATACCGGCGCGCATGGGTATGGTTTGCCCTTGCTTCGTCACCGCCTGATCGAACAGGACGCCGATGCGGGAGGGCGATTTCGAGCTCTCCGCCCGCGTGACCTCGGTCACGTGCCCGGTCAACGTGCTGCCCTTGGGCAGGACCTTGACGCCATTTTCCTTCATGTCCGCGGTGGTCACGGCCGTCACCTTATCGCCCACCTTAGCGTGGCGGGTGTCCAGTTTCGACTTCAGCTGGGCGTTGACTCTGCTCCCCGCCGCCATCGTGGGCGCCGGCGCTTGCGCCAGAACCAGCCCAGTCCCCAGCGCCAAGAGTCCGAGTAACAACGATTTACGTGACATGAGAGATCCTCCTGCGAGAATTATTGCAACTCAAGGGCCAAAATGTCGAAAACCGCCCACGGTGGCTCGCCACTTCTCGCTGGTTCGCTGCCATGATGCTAGCACGGTGAGCATCACTCGCTGGTGGGCGGGCTTCGGCTGGCGGGGTGATGAGCTGTTCATCGGCAGGTTGCCCGAGAGTGCGTAAATTCTTCACGTCCCAGTCTGGATTTGAGTAGTGGCTCGCCACTTGTCGCTGGGTCGCTGCTGGTCGCTGGCGAGCTGCGACGGGCCGAAACCGCCGGGGATGCGCGGGTCGGCATGGCCGACGCCGCTGGGGATGCGCGGGTCGGCATGGCCGACGCCGCTGGGGATGCGCGGGTCGGCATGGCGGCAGCGGGCGCCCGCTCGGCTCCCTTCCAGGCTGAGGGGTTTGCTCCACTGTTCATTCTGGGACAGCGGCGGGCGCCCCGATTGCCTATGTTGGAAACGTATAGGAGGGATCCTCATCGACCATGCCGGAAATTGCCGGCCAAGCTGTGTCACAAGTATCGTTACCCCCGGCAGTTGTCTATTGGCGCGGCAGGGCTAGCATCCTAACAAGGGCATGATGAAGACCCGTTCAAGGGTGGCTCGCCACCTCTCGCTTGGTCGCTCCCGTTGGTCGATTGTGGGCGGGCTTCGAGGTGCGGCAGCGGGCGCCCGCTCGGCTCGTGGCGCTTCCAAGCTGCCTCGACCGGCGCGCACGCGATCCGTGCCTGTGGCCGCCATGATGATCGCGGCGCTGGCGGCGATGGTCGTGGCTGGCCTCAGCTCACAACTGTTCCCCCAGGATGAAGCCGATGCCGCCAGCATCGCCGCGCCGTTGTCCACCGCGGGAGTGGTGCGCCGCATGGTGGCCATGAACGTCGGCCGCCACGCCGCGCTGCACGCCTTTACCGCTCTGCGTCACTACCATTTGCAGTACCAAGGGCTTGGCACCGACATCGCCGATATGGAGGTCCGGGTCGACTACACCGCGCCGGGCCCCAAGCGCCTGACCATCGTCTCTGAATCCGGCTCGGGCATGCTCCTCCACCATGTACTCGGCCCTCTGATTCGGACGGAAGAAAAAGAAGCCGAGATCGAGAGCACCGAGGGCAGCGTATTCGTACCAAACAATTATTCCTTTACCATGGTCGATTATCCCCACCCCGGCGGGCAACCCGACTACGTGTTGGCGATCAAGCCGCGCCGTGACGCGCACCGGTTCCTGTTCCGCGGCACCATTTGGATCGATCCGGACGACTTCGGCTTGGTCCGCGCTGAAGGCACTTCAGTCCACGCCCCCTCCTGGTTGGTCAGCAAATTTGAGTTCAGCTACCATGGACAGAAGATTGGGGACTTTTGGATGCCGCAGAGCAATGACTGTGTCTCACACCTTCGCCTTTTCGGCCGCGCCACGCTGGACGTTACCTACCAGGACTTCGAGATCACCCCTCCCCACCCGGTCAGCTTCCTGGCTGGGGAGACGCCACAATGAAGGAAGCGCCTGAGGTAATGGAAGCTGGCACCCCCCGGCGCTGGGCTCGGCTTGGGCTGGGGCCGCTGGGCCGGTACCGGCCCGGCCTATTCCGCAGACACTTGGCCCGCGGCTTTCACAATGACGGCGGTTGGGGCGCCGTGGCCCACTTACCCGCTTGGTGGCCGCAGTGGAGCAGTCCCGAGGAGAAGTTGCTCGACCGGCTCGAATTGATGGGCCAAGTGGTCTACGACGTGGGAGCGTGCGCCGGCGCCTATAGTTTGTTCTTCTCCCGCCGCGTCGGCGAATCCGGAAGTGTCATTGCTTTTGAGCCCCAACCGGAGAACTTCGCCAAGCTCACCCGCAACCTGAACCTGAATCGGGTCAGCAATGTGCATGCATTTGAGTTGGCGCTCGGTGCGACCACCGGCCCGCGGACAATTTTCAAGCTCCCTGGTATGTCCACCACCGCCTCCCTCGCCCCCGAAGCTGACAGTCTCTTCCGCCGCCGCGCTGGGGTGGCCCAAGTCGTAAGGCTCGATGATCTGTTCGGCACCATGACGCTGCCGCCTCCCGGGTTTATCAAAATTGACGTCGAAGGCCTGGAGTTGGACGTACTCCAAGGTGCGCTGGGGACGCTATCCCAACACCGGCCCCGTCTACTGATCGAAGTCCACGGCACCTCGCGCAGCGTCAAGGCCAGCCGCATGCGGCAGATCGCCGCATTTTTGGCGGCGCTCGGCTATACCCTCACCCACACCGAATCCGGACAGCGGCTGCGTGGGGACGCCACCCCCTCCCCCGCCTCCGGACACCTCTTCGCTGAAGTTGCCTAGGCGCCCGCGCGCCATGATATCGCGGCCCGCAGCCACGGATCGAAACCTGACGCGAGAAGCCACCCCGCGGCGTGTGGGCGACTGCGCGCTCACGCCGGATATATCGAGTAACCTGATCCCGATTGAAGTCTAGCGTCGCTGGTGAGCAGCAAAAGATCGTAATGGCGGGCGGTGGCGGCCAGCAGCCGGTCGGATGGATCGCGATGTGGTAAATGAACTTGGCTTGCAGCCATGGTCACCGCGAAATTCAGAAGGGCCTGGCGATAGCGACCGCCCGCCAAACATTCCTCCACCCAAACCGAAACCTCATGCGCAAGCGCCACCCGGCCACGCTCCACCAGCAGCAATAGTTCCCAGCTGCTTACCGGCGAGAGCCACAGCTCATTGTTGGGGTCCGAGAGCGCATCTTGCAAAGGCGTAGGAATGCGGGTCGGCTCCAACTCCGCCCACAGCCAAACATGGGTGTCGAGCAGAAGCCTCACTCCCGTCTCATTTCAAGGCTTCCCAATCGGCCTCATCGGCGGCAGGGGAAATAATGTCACCGATGATCCGCCCTGTGCCCGCCATGCGGCCCAATTGACGCCGCGGAATCTCCGCTGATCGAGGCGGCACGATTTCGGCCACAGGTTTACCGAACCGGGTGACCAAAACAGGCTCGCCACTTCGGCGCACGTTCTCCAAAACCGCCAAACACGTGGCCTTGAACTTGGAGATGGCAATCTGCTCCATGGCCGATTGTACCATGGTCGAACTTTATGGTCAGGTCTGGAGGACGGGGGTTAGGCCGTTCGGTCCTGACGAGGCAGCGCCTCGGGGCGGCGCCACCTGCACACCGCCCCGCCGCGGACGCAGCCCGTCACCATCTAAAACGTGACGCTAATGGCGATTTCAGGACGGCTCGGATAGCTGCGGTCGCGGAGGTAATACCCGCTATTGGCATACACGACGTACACGTCATCGTTTTGGTACCACTCATTGCCCCAGACAACCGGGACCGGGTCAACGAGACTGAACCAATAGCCGCCGTACTGGAAACTGGGATACCCGCCGATTTCCATGAACGGCTGGCTATAGACGCGGAACAAATGGTTGCGGCCGTAGTGGCGGCCATAGTAGACGGTGGGGACACGGTCACCGTCGTATCCGCCGCGCTCTTGCCAGGTGCGGTCCTCGGACTCTCCGCGGGCTTGGTGCTGCTGCCAGGCGGTCCGTTGTTCGCCTTCCTGGGCGCGCTGCTGTTGCGGTGAACGCTGCATCTGGGCATGTCGCGCTGCCGGCTGTACCGATTGAGCCCTCGCCTGCTGCCGTGGCATGCTCGCTGGCCGCGCGGGTTGACTGCCAGCCTGGCGCGTGGAGCGTTGTTGCTGCGACGGCTGAGCGTGTTGCTGGGCTTGCCGTTGCGGCGCGGCGGGTGCGGCTCCGTGCGGGGCGGGCGCCTGCCGCTTGTCGGTCTGGGCTTGCCGACGCTGCGGGGCGGGTTGCTGCCTGTCGGGCTTCGCCGGCTCGGCCTGCCGCGCTGGGTCGCGCTGCTGCTGGTCCCGCTGGTCCTGTTGCGCGTAGCTCGTTGCCAGCGCCGCGGTCCCGAAAAGCAACAATAGAACTGCTGTCTGGACGAATCTAACTCGCGTCATGGTATGCCTCGATTGAGACTGTACGCCCAGCGGACGCGAGTAGCTGTATCGCATTGAACAGCCGCGAAACACATAGACTCGGCACTGGCTCGTGGACGTACGCCAGAGAACGGCCAGACCAGCACGGGCTGGCCGCTTTGGCGCACATTCTTGATGAAGGTCAGGTCTGAAGGACCCCGGTACGGAACGCCGGCAGGTCGGGGTTGAGGGCCGCGATTTCGAGGGCGGCGATGAGGTGCGCGCGCGTCTCGAGGGGGTCGAGGATGGCGTCCACCCAGAGCCGGGCGGCGGCGTAGCGCGGGTCGGAGTGCTCCTCGTAGCTGGCGTGGATGCCGGCAAGCAGTTCCTTCCGCTCCTCGGGGTAGAGCGCGTGGCCGGTTTTTTCGAGCTGCCGGACTTTGATCTCCAACAACGTGTTGGCGGCCTGCTCGCCCCCCATCACGGCGAAGCGCGCCGTGGGCCAGGCAAACAGGAAACGGGGATCGTAGGCGCGGCCGCACATGGCGTAGTTGCCGGCCCCGAAGCTGCCGCCCAGGATGACCGCCAGCTTGGGCACCACGCTGTTGGCCACGGCGTTGACCATCTTGGCGCCGGAACGGATAATGCCGGCGGCCTCCATCTCCTTGCCGACCATGAAGCCGTTCACGTCATGGAAAAACAGCAGTGGGATGTGGCTCTGATTGCAATCCATGATGAAGCGCGCGGCCTTATCGGCGCTCTCCGGGTAAATGACGCCGCCAAACTCCAGGCGTTTGCCGCCGCTCGCGGTCGAGCGCTTCACGGTCAGTTTCTGGTTGGCGACGATGCCAACGGCAAAGCCGCCCAGACGCCCATAGCCGCACACGAGGGTCTGGCCGAACTCGGGGCGGTACTCGTCGAACGCCAGGCCGGGCGTTCCGCCCGCGCCGCCGGCATCGAGAATGCAGGCGAGCAGAACCCGGATGTCGTAGGGCTGTTGCGGGTCGGCGGGGAAAATTTGATAGAGATCGGCGGCGGCGCGGGCAGGCTCAACGGCGGGGATGCGATTAAACGGTCCCGGCGCAGGCGGGCCCAGCCGGCTCATCAGCGAGCGGATGCGCACCAGACACGCCTCATCGTTGGGTTCGCGGAAGTCGGCGGTGCCACTCAAGGCGGCGTGCAACCTGGCGCCGCCCAACTCGTCGCTTGTTACTAACTGGCCGATGGCGGCCTGCACCAGCGCCGGTCCGGCCAGGTAGAGGCCGCTGCCCTCGGTCATGAGGATGGTGTCGCACATGACTGGAAGGTAGGCGCCGCCCGCCACGCAGTTGCCCATGATGGCGGCGATCTGCGGGATGCCGCGGGCTGAGGCCACGGCGTTATGGCGGAACACCCGGCCGAAGTCGTCGATATCGGGAAATACTTCGTCCTGCAGCGGCAGAAACACGCCGGAGGAATCGACCAGGTAGATCAGGGGCAGGTGGTTTTCGAGGGCGATGGTCTGGCAGCGCAGGACCTTCTTCACCGTCATGGGGAAGAAGGCGCCGGCTTTGACGGTGGCGTCGTTGGCGATGACCATCGTCCAGCGGCCGCTCACCCGGCCCAAGCCGCAGACCACGCCCGCCGCCGGGGCGCCGCCCCATTCCGCGTATAAGCCCCATCCGGCCCAGACGCCCAACTCCAGCAAGGGCGTCCCGGGGTCGAGCAGGCCGGCAATGCGCTCCCGCGCGGTGAGCCGGTTTTTGCCGTGCTGGCGCGCGGCCGCGGCGGCGCCGCCGCCTTGGCGCACGATGTCTTCTTCCACGCGCAGCCGGCGGACACGCTCCGCCATCCCGATATTTGAGGTTGGTTGCACTCCCGGCAGTGGCGGCAGCGGCCTACCCGGCCACGTTCATGGTGGCGAGGAAGTCGCTGTTGGTCTTGGATTTCAGCAAGTGGTTGCGAATCAACTCCATCGACTCGGTCACCGACAACGGGTTCAGCACCTTGCGCAGCACCCACACGCGATTGAGGTCGTCCTTGGGGATCAGGAGCTCTTCCTTGCGCGTGCCGGAACGTTGGATGTCGATGGCCGGGAACACGCGCTTGTCGACCAGCTTGCGGTCCAGGATGATCTCCATGTTGCCGGTGCCCTTGAACTCCTCGAAGATGACGTCGTCCATGCGGCTGCCGGTTTCGATTAAGGCGGTGGCGATGATGGTGAGCGAGCCGCCTTCCTCGATGTTGCGGGCAGCGCCAAAGAAGCGCTTGGGCCGCTGCAGGGCGTTGGAGTCGACGCCGCCGCTCAGGACTTTGCCCGAGGGCGGCACGACGGTATTGTAGGCCCGCGCCAAGCGGGTGATGGAGTCCAGCAGGATCACCACGTCGCGCTTGTGCTCGACGAGTCTTTTGGCCTTCTCGATCACCATCTCCGCCACCTGCACGTGGCGGGAGGCGGGCTCGTCAAAGGTCGAGCTGATGACCTCGCCCTTGACCGTGCGCTGCATGTCGGTGACCTCCTCGGGCCGCTCGTCGATGAGCAGCACGATGAGCACGATCTCGGGGTGGTTGGCGGTGATGGAGTTGGCGATCGTCTGCAGCAGCATGGTCTTGCCGGTGCGGGGCGGGGCGACGATCAGTCCGCGCTGACCCTTGCCGATGGGCGTACACAGGTCCATGATGCGGCCGGAGACGTTCTCGCGGATGGTCTCCAGCTTGATGCGTTCGGACGGGTAGAGCGGGGTGAGGTTGTCGAAGAGGATCTTATTGCGGGCCTCCTCGGGCGCCTCGAAGTTGATGGCCTCGATTTTGACCAGGGCGAAGTACTTCTCGCCCTCGTGCGGGGCCCGGACCTGGCCCGAACAGGTATCGCCGGTGCGCAGGTCGAAACGCCGGATCTGGGAAGGGGAGACGTAGATGTCGTCCGGACCAGGCAGGTAGTTGTAATCGGGCGAGCGCAGGAAGCCATAGCCGTCGGGGAGAATCTCCAGCACCCCTTCGGCGAAGATGTGGCCTTCTTTTTCACTCTGCGCCTGCAGGATCTTGAAGATCAGGTCCTGCTTGCGCATGCCGCTGGCGCCGGGCAACTCCAGGGCGCGGGCAACTTTGGCGAGTTCAGTGATGCTTTTTTCTTTCAGTTCGGCGATGGTCATGCGGTTCTAGCGGCGGGACAGGTTGAAAGGCGGGATGGAAGCAGGCGTGAAACGCCATGGGGGCAGCAACCACCGCTCACAGGCGGCGGAAAATGACTGAAACGGAGCCTAGGGCCGAGCGCGCCACCTGCGGGAACTGGAATCTGCGGGACGGTCTGGCTACAACCTTAGAAGCCTCAGCATATCACTCCGTTGCCGGGTTGTCAAATACAAGCTCTGCATTTTTGGGCGGCTCAGGGCCGGGCGGGCGCGTAAAAGACCCAGTGCACCTCCGGCACGTTCTCTCCCTGCACCAGCTTGGCGATACCGGCGATATGGACGCCAGCGATATGGGCGGAGTAGATGACGTCGTTCACCCGGTAGAGAACCTCGCCGGCGGCGGTGACATCCAGCACCTCGCTATCCTGCTGGCCGGTGTGGAGGGTGAGTTTGCGCCCATCGGCGAGGTTGTCCAGTTCCAGATCGCCGGGCATGGTGAACGACTGCTGCAGCAGGTAGTAGGCTTCGCGGACGTTCGGCAGCGCCTGGGCCCCGCCGAGGTGGGGGCCGGTATCGCGCTGGTTCTCCATCCCCGGACTTTCGGGTGGATTGGCTTGCCCCTGCACCCACTGTTTGACCGGAGTCGCCAGCCAAGCGCCGAACAGCCGCGAATCCGGTTCGATTTCGGGAACGGGTACGGTCAGCGTCTTCCAAGTTCCCAGGCGTTGATCGCGCACATAGACGGTGGTCGGACCTGCGCCGCCGTCGGGATCGGCCACCGAGAACGCCAGATAACGTGCCGTCACCGCCACCAGATTGACGTTCAACGACGCCCCCGGCAGCACGAAGGGCGGCTTGAAGCTCGCCGGCGTTTGGCCCAGCACCACCTCGGGCTGGTCGAGGTTGAGCAGTGCGATCTGGCGCCCCACGATCATGGCCTGCGGGGTGACAGGGGTGTTCGGCCCCCCAAACGCCCCCTGATAGCGGAACGCCTGGTAGAGGGGGAAGTACGCCGCCCCAGCGGTGGCGATGCGTGGCTGCGTCGCCGACGCGTCGCCCAGCACGCGCGTGATGACGCGCTGGCCATCTTGGGTCGAAGCCAACAGCAGACCAGGGTTGGCGCCCGCCACCTCGCCGTAGCTGGGCCAATAGAAGGAGAACGCCGCCGGCGGCGTCACCAGGTCGGCCTGGGCGGGGTGGGCCTCGTGAATGATGCTGACCCGGTCCAACTTGTCGTCGATCACGTACAGGCGGCCGTCGAGGTCGTCGCGCACGTCGTACACGCCCTGCTGCGCGGTGAACACTGGGCGCACCAGCGTCATCGTGCCGCCGGCCGCCTCACGGTAGAGCGCCGCCGGATAGGTGGCGTTGGTGCTGCTGCTGGGCGTCGCCGCCAGCAAATATAAGGTTGGCGGGGGCGCCGCCGCCGCGGCGGTCAGCGCCAAGCCGGCCGCCACAGCGGCGGCGCCGAGCCAAGCAGAGGGGCGAAAGGCCATATAAGCGAAGTTACCAGATCCAGCGTTCCCTAATCGAGGTCCTAATCTAGATCGACGTCGCGCAGGGGCCGGGGCGTGTTGGGATTGTCGCGCACCCGCCGCAGGCTTTGTTCGAACTTCTTGCCCAAAATATCGTCGCGCTGCTTCTGCGCCTCAACCGACGACTGGAATCTCCGGTCCCGCTCCTCTTCCTGCCGGCGCAGCAGCTCTTGGGAGTGGTCCAGGTCCACCGTGCGCGCGCGGGGCGCGACCGGTTTGTGCTCCAGCACCGCCCCGGTGGCCACATCGACCGTCAACTCCGAGCCGCAGTCCGGACACCGCACCGTGAGCACATCCTTCATGCTTTGATATTGCGCCCCCGGCCGCGTTCGATCAAGCCGGGGGGCAGGCCGTACTGCAGGCGCAGCGCACGCTCGCGGCGGCGCATCGCGCCGCCGTCGGTCTCGTGGTCGTGGCCGAGCAGGTGCAGCACGCCGTGCAGCAACAAGATTTTGATCTCGGTTTCGAGGCTATGGCCCTGAGCCCGGGCTTGGCGGGCGGCGGTGTCGCGCGAGATGGCGATGTCGCCCAAATAGCCGCCCCCGGGTGAAGCCGGGAACGAGAGCACGTCGGTGGGCGTGTTGTGGCCGCGGAAGTCGCGATTTAGTCTTTGAATGCCGGCATCGTCCATGAGCCGCACGCCGACCTCGGCGGGCACCTGGAGATCGCGGCACAGGCGGACAAAGAAATGCCGCACGGCGGAGCGGTCGAGAGCTGGCCGGGCCGTCATTCGCTAGGCAGGAGCGAGAGCTGGCGCACGTCGCTCTCCTGCGCCGCCTCGTACTCCTGGTAGGCGTGCACGATGCGTTGGACGAGTGCGTGCCGCACCACATCCCGCTCATCAAAGGCGACAACCGAGATGCCCTCGACCCCGCCCAGGATTTCGATCGCCTGCAGCAGGCCGCTGCGCCGGCCAGCGGGCAGGTCGATCTGAGTCACGTCGCCGGTGATTACCGCCTTGGAGCGGAATCCCATGCGGGTGAGGAACATCTTCATCTGTTCCTGGGTCGAGTTCTGCGCCTCGTCAAGAATAATGAAGGCGTCGTTCAGCGTCCGCCCGCGCATGAAGGCGAGCGGGGCGATCTCGATGGTGTTGCGCTCCAGCAGGCGCTCGACCCGCTCCGGCTCCAGCAAATCGAAGAGGGCGTCATAGAGCGGACGCACGTAGGGATCGACCTTCTCCTGCAGCGTTCCCGGCAGAAATCCCAGCCGTTCGCCGGCCTCCACCGCCGGGCGCGCCAGGATAATGCGGTTGACCTGCTTGGCCAACAGCGCCGAGATCGCCATGGCCACGGCGAGGTAGGTCTTGCCAGTGCCGGCGGGACCGATGCCGAAGACCATGTCCTGGTGCTCGATGGCGTCCAGGTAGCGGCGCTGGTTGGGCGTCTTCGGCTGGACTACTTTCTTGCCGAAGGAGCGTTGCCGGCCGCTGCGCGCCAAGCTGGCGAGGCTGGTGGTGGGATCTTCGCTGACCACGTGGAGCAAGGCGCTCAGATCGCCGTTCTGGAACTGGAACCCTTCGGCGTGGAGCGTCTGGAAGTCGGTGATGATGGCCTCGATCCGCTGCAGGCCCTCCGCCGATCCCTCGATTTCAATCGCCTGTGGGCCGAGGCGCAACTGCACCTGCAGTTGCTGCTCCAAAAAACGGAGGTTTTCGTCAAGTGGGCCAAACAGGTCTTGGATGCCAGAGCTGAACTCGATGCTCTTTTTCATAGGGGGGCGTATTACAGGCAGACTACACCAAGCAGGGAGCAGTTGCCAGCGGGTGCGTAGTACCATGGCGGGGAGCAAGGGACGGCAGCATACGGAGGCGTGGGGGACGTGGCGGAGTACGGCTGGCGCGGGGAAAAGTCGGTAGCGGAGTGGCTCTACGCCGAGGCGTACCGCTTCGATTTTTTCCAGGCGGTCAAATTATTAGAGGCGCTGCGCCCGGACGCCCCTCCCGTGGGCGCCAGCAGCGAGCCGCAGCGGGAGGCGGTACGGTTCACCTCGAAAATCCGCTGGGATTTCCCCGCCAGCGATTTGGAGTCGGCCGCCCCGCCAGCGGCGCCCGGCGAGCCGGCGCGGTTGGTGGTTAACTTTCTCGGGCTGGCCGGCAGCGAAGGACCGCTGCCGGCGCCCTTGGTCGAGATCCTGCAGGACAGCATCCGGGAGCGGGATTTCGGTCCCCGCGACTTCCTCGACATTTTCCACCACCGCCTCCTGGCCCTGGTGTACCGGGGCGCGCAGGCGCACCGGCCGGCGCTGACCCCGCGCGCCCCCGAGGACAGCGCCGCCGCCGCCTACCTGCGCGCTTTTGCCGGGATGGGGCAGCCGGGGCTGGGCCATCGCCAGGCGGTTCCCGACGCCGCATTGCTCTACTACGCCGGCCTGTTGTGCCAGCGGCCGCATTCGGCGGTGGGGCTGGAACGGCTGCTGGCGGATTACTTCCAGGTGCCGGTGCTGGTGCGCCAGATGCGCGGTTGCTGGCGGGAGATCCCGCCCGAGGAGTGCACCGCCATCGGCGTGCTGGGACGCAATCAAGCCCTGGGCGCGGGCGCGGCGCTGGGGGGACGGATCTGGGACCAGACCGGAGGCTTGGAGATCGAGGCCGGCCCGCTGACGCTGCCGCAGTTTATGGATTTGTTGCCCGGGGGTGCAGCCCAGCCCCGGCTGCGCGATTTGACCCGGTTCTACGTGGGCACGGCGCTCGCCATCACCATGCGCCTGGTGCTGCGCGCCCACGACGTGCAGCCGGCGCGCCTGGGCCAAGCCCGCCTGGGATGGACCTGCTGGCTGCAGCCGCCCGGCACGCGCCGCGCCGACGCCGCCGTCCGCACCACGCTCGCAGATTGAGAGGCATTGAGGAAAAACCATGCCCTACGTGCAAGGCGGCAGCCCATTCCTAGTCACAACGCCGTTTGGGGCGGATAAGCTCCTGCTCCAGAGCTTCGAGGGCGAGGAGCGCATCTCGGGCCTGTTCCGCTATCGCCTGGAACTAATCTCAGAAGATAAAAGCCTCGACTTTTCCACGATTGTCGGCCAGAACGCCACCCTGACACTGGCGCTGCCGACGGGCGGCACCCAGTACGTCAATGGCGTGGTGGCGCGCTTCGGGCAGGCGGGTCAGGACGCGCGCTTCACCATTTACTACGCCGACCTCCGCCCCTGGCTCTGGCTGCTGGGCATGAACGCCGACTGCCGCATCTTTCAAAACATGTCGGTGCCGGCCATCATCAAGCAGGTGTTTAGCGACTTGGGTTGCACCGCCTTCAAGGATGCCCTGACGGCCACCTACAATCCGCGCGAGTACTGCGTGCAGTACAACGAGACGGCGCTGGCGTTCGTGTCGCGGTTGATGGAGGAGGAGGGGATCTTTTACTTCTTCGAGCACGACAGCTCCGCCCACACGCTGGTGCTCGCCGATGACGCCAGCGCCTACGGCGCCTGCCCGGGGTTGACGCAAGCCACCCTGCGGGCGCCCTCCGACACGG
>JANWJU010000063.1 GCA_025451775.1 Terriglobales bacterium | reverse complement strand
TGTTGCGGATAGCCGACGTTGCGCGCAATCAACATGAGCGCGCTGTAGAGTCCGGTTTCGTAATTTTCCACCGCGAAGTCGGCGAGGTCCTCGCTGAGCAGGCGATCTTCTTTTTCGCTTTCCAGCGCGGTCATGACTTTTCCCAAAATGCCGGGAGTGATGGGCGGCTGCACCACGGCCTTGGTGGTGGTGGGTTCGCCATTGACCGACCTGATGATCTCCTGCACGATGTCGCGGTGCTGCATGGTCTCATCGCGGTGCTGGAGAATACGTTGCCGGACTTCGGGATTGGGTACCGCTTGCGCGCGCTTCTCGAGATGGTCAACCAGTGCGGCTTCCATGGCGAGGGCGTGATTGAGGTGAAGGATGTAGCGGTCGAGTTCGCTGGACGTTGTGGGCATGTGAGTTGTCTCGTTTCCTCCCCAAAAAAGGGGATTTGGGGTTCGATGCGCGGACGCAACGAAAGTTTTGTTGGGCGCATGCGGAGCGGCTGAATTCAGATTGGAACGGCATCAATGGGCGCGCCCCCCCGTAAGGGCGATTGACGCGAGTGGCGCGTTGGTTGCCTGCTAGTCCGATGCGGGGAGCGATTTTAGTTCTGGCATTGACGGCGTTGGGGTGCGGAGCGGCGGCGCAAACGCCTCCGCCCCAGGCGCAGCGGCTGGCCGTGGGTGACTTGGTGGACGTGAGCGTTTTTCAGGCACCGGAGCTGGCCACCGAGGCGCGGCTCGATATGACCGGCTCCTTGACGATGCCGGTCGCCGGAACCGTGCGGCTGGCCGGCGACACGGCGCCGGAAGCCGAGCAGGCGTTGGCGGCGCGCCTGCGCGCCAATTATTTGATCGCGCCCGAAGTGCACGTTTTGGTGCGCGAATTTTCGCCGCTGCCGGTCACGGTTCTGGGCGCGGTGAAAAATCCGGGCGTGTATTCGGCGCGTTCGTACCCCGACTTGACCGGCATGCTGGCGGCGGCCGGCGGCATTGGGGTGGGCGCGGGCGAGCGGGTGCTGCTCACGTCAACGGCAGGGACGACGACGCGCACGCGGGCGGTGGAGTTGTCGCGAGTGGAGCGGGGCGCCGACTCCGCTCCGATCGAGCTGCACAGCGGGGATGTGGTACGCGTGGTGCCGGCGGCAACGGTGTACGTGGGCGGAGACGTGGTGAAACCGGGCGCGTACGCGCTGCCAGCGTCGGGCCTGACGCTGCTTGAGGCGATCACGCTGGCGGGAGGCGTGGTGCGCGACGGCGCCGCCGACCATACGCGGATTGTGCACAGCGACGAACTGGGGCGGGCGACGGTGACCTGGGTGAATGCGCGGCGGGTGATGCAGGGCCGGGCGGACGACCCGGAATTGGCTCCCTTCGACCTGATCTACGTGCCGCACAGCGTGGGCCGCGCGACGGTATTTCGCGGTTTGGAAACGGCGCTGAACGTGAGCACCACGATTTTCACGGGCGTGATTATTTTTCACTAATCCATTTATGCGACGACCATTGCAGAGGGACTTGTTTGGCCAGCAGAGCCGGCGCGAAGGATCGAGCGCGCGTCCATTGCCGGCGGCGGGTGCGCGCGCTGCGGATTGGGGACAGGCGCTGCGCCGATGGTGGTGGGCGCCGGTCGTCGTGCTGTTCGCATGCGTCTTGGCCGGAGTGGCGGCGGAGGCGGGCATGGCGCCGGCGTACGAAGCGACCGCAACGGTAGGGGCGCCGCCAGCGACAGCAGCCGACGGCACCGGCGACAACGAAACGCAGATGCAGACACTGGCGGAGGAACTCGGCAGCCGCGCGTTGGTGGCCGAGGCCGCGACGGCGGTGGGCCCGGCGTTACAGACGCACCTGTTCAAGATGCCGACGCGATGGAGCTGGACCGCGCGCCGATTTGCGGCGCGCGGCACCGACCTGGGCCGGACTGCGGAACGACAGTTCCAAATCGCCGCGGTTTCCCGCAGCCGGCTGATTCGGCTGCAATTCACGGCGCCCCGTCCGGAGTTAGCCGCAAGCTACTTGGCGCGGCTGATCGATGACTACGGAGACCAGGCGCGGGAGCGGCAGCGGGAACAGCAGCAGACCCAGGTTGACCAGCTCTCCACCGAGGCGGAAGTCGCGCGGCGACGGGTGATCGCGGCGCAGAACCGGGTGCTGGCGCTGGCCGCGAGCCATGGCGTGGCGAACGCGGCTACACAGGCCACTCTTGCCGCGCAACGCTGGCAACAGTTGGCGAGCGCGGAAACAACGGCAGAGATCAACGCGCTGCAACCGGCGGCGGCGGCGGAATCGGGTAGCGGCCTGAGCGCCCCGGCGACGCCACCGGAGCTGGCGGTGAAGCGGGCCAGTCTGGCGGCGGAGGTGGGGCGCCTGGCGGCACAGTACCAGCCGCAAGCGGCGCCGCTGGTCGAGGCACGCCAGGAGTTGGCGGCCCTGGACGCCAGTTTGGATGACAGCCAGCAACGGTCGCTGGCGGCGGCGCATCAGTGGCTGGACGCGGAACGGCAACAGGCGCGGGCGCTGGATGCCGCCATAAGCCAGCAGGCGGCCCGGGAGACAACGTTGCAGCAAGGGCTGGCGGCGCTCGATCCGGCGCAGCACGATTTGCAAGCGGCGCAGGCCGGCTACTCGACCGAATTGCAACAGTTGCAAGGAGCACTGGCGGCTTCGGGCATGGTCCAGGAGCCGTTGCACGTCGTCGATTCGCCGTTCGCGCCGGCGTTGCCGTTGCGCCCGCAGCCTGCCGTCACGTTGGCCTACGCGCTGGTGGCGGGATGCGCACTGAGTGTGATGGCGCTGTGGTGGTTAGAGTCAGCGGACGACGCGCTACGGATGAGCGATCTGGCTGCGGTCAGGCTGCCGATCGTGGCGATGCTGCCCAAGTTGCCCAATCGGGCACTGCCGCTGGGTTTGGGCGAACCACCGCCGTACTTCGAGCGCGGCATCAGCCACGGCGCCGCGGCACTGCTGTTGGCGCAGGCGGAGGGCGGGGTGCGCAGCATTTTCGTCACGAGCCCGGGAGAGGAGGAAGGGAAAACCACCGTAGCCGCCCAACTCGCCGCGCAACTGCACGCGGGCGAGCGAACCGTGCTGGTGGTCGATGGCAATCCGCATCGGCAGGCGCGCCGGACCACACTGCGAGGCTGCGCGCCGACGGGTCTCGTCGATCTGCTGGCTGGCGAGGCGACGGTGGAGCAGGTGCTTCGCCGGCTGAGCGAGCGGCTGGGAGAGCCGGCTGCGGGCCCTTTCTGGATTGGCATGGGTGGAGACGCGAGCCAACCGGAGCGGAACGCAGCCAGGCTGCCGCTGCTGATGGCGGGCGCCGCGCAGGATCTGATGCGGGCGGCGCAGCAGCGCTATGACTGGGTTATCGTCGACGGCGGCGCGGCGCTCGCCGGTCCCGAAGCCGGGCTGTGGGCGAGCCTTTGCGACACGTGCTTGCTGGTGGCGCGACCGGGGCGGAGTTCGCGACTGGACTTGTTGCGCGCCGTAGAGGCCTTGCGGGCCAGCGGCGCACCGATTACCGGCGTGATGCTCAACCAGGTCGCGCCCCGGCAGTGCGCGGCGCAGCCCGCGGTGTGGCCAGGGCAGGGGACTTCGGCGGCGCCGATGGGAACGATGTCGGCGAGCGGCGAGAGCGAAACGGTGAGGCTACGCGCATGAGGGTACGGGCGCAGTGCAGCCTTGCGTTGGTGTGATTGGAGTTCCTGACCGCGCTGGCGCGCGGGATGAGCGCGGCGAAAGAAGTCCTATTGGCGGCGGTGCTGGGGACGTCAGCCTGGAAAGACGCGCTGGTGATTGCCTGGACAGTACCAACGTTGGCGTCGAGCTTCAGCACCGAAACTTTTCCGGCGCTCCTGACGCCGCGCTGGGCGCAACGGCGGAGTCATCCGACGCCGCTGCTGGCGGCCATGGCGCTGGCTCTGGTGGGAGTGAGCGCGGTGGCGATGCTGTGGCCGGGGATGCTGGTGGGCTGGGTGGCGCCCGGGTTGGCGGCGCGCTCGGGCGGCGCTGGCACGGTGGCCATTGCGGTCGCGCTCGAGCGTTGGCTGGCGATCAATGTGGCGTTGCTCGGCGGGCAGTCGCTGATCGCGGCGCGGTTGAACGCAGAACGGCGTTTTGGCTGGCTGCCGGGCGGTACTTGTGTGGCCTCGTTGTGCGTTTTGGCGGCGCTGGCTGTGACGCGGACATGGCCACTCGGGCGGCGCATCACATGGATCGCCGCCGGGATCACGGTCGGCAACGCCCTGGCGCTGGCGCTCGGCACGGCGGCGTGGGCGTGGCGCTCGCGCGTCGTGCGCACGAGGCCTGAAACCGAACGCGCCGCGGACATGGCGACATGCGGGCTGCGGCCCCTGGCCGCGATGATGCTGGCCATGTTGGTTCTCAACCTAGTGCCGCTGGCCGAACGCATGGCGGCGGCGGGACTTCCCGCGGGTTCGCTGGCCGCTTACGATTACGCCGACCGCCTGGTGCAGTGGGTCTTCAGTTTGTCGGTCGCGCCTTTCACGGCGGTGTACTTCACACGGATGTCGGAGCTGGCGGGGCCGGCGTCAAACCCGCGGGAGCTGCGCCGCCATGCGGAGTATGGACTGCGCCTGCTGCTGAATATTGCAATTCCGTGCGGCGTGCTGTTTGCGGTTTTCCCGCGGTTGTTAACGCGGTGCGTTTTCGGCTGGGGACAATTCCAGGCCGCCAGCCTGCTGAGCACAGCGCCGGTGGTTGCGATTCGCGGCGGGGGCATGGCGCTTGAAGGGGCGGTGTACTACCTGCTGTTTGCCAGCTATGCCACGGGCGGCGCACGCGAGAAACTCTCAGTGGCCACGCTGCTGGCGGCGGTAAACGTGCCGCTGGTGTTTTGGTGGTCGGCACGATGGGGCACGGAGGGGTTGGCGGTGGCGCATGTGTTCGCCTACGGGGTGGCGATGATGTGGCTCTTGCGCTCGTCGGGCGCGGGCGTGCGTTGGCGAGGGGCGGCGTGGGAAGCAGCGCGCGCCGGCGGCTTGAGCCTGGGACCGGCTTTAGGGATGCGGGCGCTGCTGCCGGAGGCGGCGGTGGCGGGCCGCCTGGGCGGCGCTGCCAGTTGCGCCTGGGCGGCACTCGCAGTCGGTGGGTCGTTGGCGCTGGCGGGGGCGGCGGTCTGGCGCTGGGTGCCGGGCGTTGCGCCCCATGCGCGCCAGTTGTGGGCGGCTCAGGGGGTGGCGTGACCAATACCTCGACATTGGTTTCTTTCCCGATGCGGCGCGCGCCATGGGGCATTACCGTACCGGTGGGCGTGGCGGTCGCAGCCGCCGCCGGAGGTTTGGCGGCGGCGGGCCGGGGAAGACTCGAACTGGCGATGCTTGCCGCACTTCTGCTGGTGCTGGTCGGCAACCGGATTTCGATGATGCACACGCGGGCGATCCTTTTGGCGACATTGCTGCTGGTTCCCGATATTCCATCGGGTGCTTCGGTTGGTTTTTATGTTCGCTGGTCACTGGGGCTCACCTTGTCGAACTTCGTTGTGCCGGCGGTGGCAGTTCCGTTACTGCTGGGCGCGGCGCTGGCTGGGCATCGCATCATGCCGGCGCGGTGGCCAGGGCTGGCGCGCTGGTGCTATTGGTTGCTGGCGTGGTGCGTGTTCACGCTCATGGTCCCAATGGCGCAGGGCGAGGTGAACGGGGCGGACGCGAGGACGCTGCTGGCGCATTTGGGTAAGCTGGCGTTCTTCATTTGGCTGGGCGTGGTGATCGCGGCCGGGGCTGACGTTTTAGAAAACCAGCGGATGTTGGAGCGCGTGCTCTGCTTCGGGGTGCTCGGCAACACCATTGTCGGATTGATGCAGGCGGTTGGATGGCTTGTTGTTTTCAGTCCACTTGGACAACGGCAGCCGGGGCTGGGTGTGCGGGTGAGCGGCCTCTTTTACGATGCCAACATGTACGGCGCTCTCTGCGCCTGGGCTCTTCTTTGGCTGGCCCAAGCGCAGCGCGCGCCGGGCTGGCGAGGTCGCGCGCAATTCGCACTCATGGCCGGTGTGGCGATTAATTTATTGGCGACGGGCTCGCGCGCCGGCTATCTGGCTCTGGCTGCAGGCGCAGTGGTGATGGCTTGGTACGGCGGCGGACATGCGGTGCGTCGCGCAGCATCGGTGTTGGTGCTGCTGGCCCTGATGTTTCCACTGCAGAGTTGGCAGCGATTGGCGGCCGCCGCTGAAACGGTACAACAGAGTTGGATTCACCATACGATCGTCGAGCCGATTCAGGGCGATGTGAGTACCCAGGAAAGACTGATGAGCATGCGGGAGGCGTTGCGGCAAATCGCGCAGCATCCTTGGCTTGGAATTGGGTTTGGGCGGGCGCTTTACCTTGGGGTTCAGGCCATCGGCGATGGCACGGCGGTGCGTGCGGGGGCAGAGGGGTCCTTCAACGGTGCGCAAAACATGGGCCTGTCGGTTTTGGCAGAAACCTGCCCGCTCGGGCTGGCGCTTTTTCTCATGGCCATCGCCGAGCCGTGGCGCCGCTTGCGCCCCCGCGTTGTCAGTGGCGATGTGGCGCGCCTCGCCGGCTTTGCCGGCTTGCTCGCCGCCTGCTTCACCATCGAAGCGCTGTGGAACACGCGACTGCTGGCGCTGGTGGTGATGTTGACCGCGAGCGGAGGCGGGGCATGAGCGAGTACTTGGTCGTGAAACTGGGAGCGGCGGGCGACGTACTGTTGGCCACGGCACTGACGCGGGCATTGCGGCAATCGCCGCCCGCGAGCTGCCCAACTTGGGTGACTTGGCTGACCTATGAGCCCATGTTGCCCCTACTCGAGTCGAATCCCGATCTTGACGAGCGGCTCGCTCTTAAGGCGACAGCGGGTGCGAGGGCGATGGCGACCTGCTTGCGCCGATGGCGGCGCGCGCACCCGACGGGCACGGTGTTACTGTTGCACCGCTCGCGCCGGATGCAGGCGCTGGCCTGGTTGACAGGGTTCCGTCGGGTGCTGCGCTGCGATCCTACCGAGCGGCCCTCTCCGGCCGGCCACCGCCTGCATCGGCAGGCCGCCCTGTTGGAGAAGCTGGGCGTGGCCGCGGTCGAGGTCAGCCGTTTGCGTCCGCGCCTCGAGCTCACGCTGAAGGAGCGAGCCGCGGGCGAGGGGGTGTGGTTTCCGAGCCGAGGCGAGCGCTGGGCAATTGCGCCCGGCGGGGCGGCGAACGCCTGGTCGAGTATGCCGCAACGACGCTGGGCGCGGGAGCGATTTGCAGAACTGGGCGCGCGCGCCCACCGCGCCGGCATCGCCGTGCGCTGGCTGGGCGGCTCCGGCGACGCCGCGCTCGCCGAATGGATTTGCGGCCAACTCGCAACGCCCGGTGACAACTACGCGGGGCGCCTCTCGCTGCGCCAATCGGCGGCGGTAATAGCGGCCGCCGACCGGGTGATCGGCAACGATTCGCTGCCGTTGGTGATGGCGCACGCGCTCGGCCGCCGGACCTTCGGTCGGTATGGGCCCACCGCGGGCGGGCTCAGTCACGCCCCGGGTGAGGCCTCTGCGC
>JANWJU010000062.1 GCA_025451775.1 Terriglobales bacterium | reverse complement strand
GCTGTGCAACGTCTGGGGCAAGGTGGATGAGGCGCGGGCGCTGATCCGCCAAGGCGTGGGCGCGGCCCGGGTGAAGGGCGCCATCGCCTTCGCATGAGCGCGCTGCCGCGGCTGCGGAGCTGGCACGGGGCAGAGCACGAGCCGGAGCTCGAGGCCGGGGCCGGCCCGGACACGCTCACGCCCGCACTGGCCGAGTTGTACGGCGGCGGGCTGGCGTTTCCGGCGCGCGCCGACGCTCGGCCTTATGTCTATGCCAACTTCGTCGCCACGCTCGATGGCGTGGTCAGCTTCGGCGTTCCCGGGCAATCTGGCGGCGGGACGATCAGCCAGGGCGATAGCGGCGACCGCTTCATCATGGGCTTGTTGCGCGCCTCCGCCGACGCCATTATGGTGGGCGCGGCGACGCTGGCGCCGGTCGCGCTCAACAGCTTATGGTTGCCGGAGTCGGTGTGTCCGGAAGCGCGCGAGCTCTATGCCGCCTACAACGGCGGCCGCGCCCCGTTGTTGGTCATCGTCAGCGGCGGCGGCCGCGTCAACCTCGAGCGCGCCGTATTTCGCACCCCCCACCGCCGGGCGCTGATTCTCACCGGCGCGGACGGCGCCCAGCGCCTGGCCGGCGCGGGCGCGGGCCAGCTCCCAGGGTTGGAAGTGCGCGCCCTGCCCAGCGGCCCCAGCAGCGCGGCGGGAATCGAGGCGGGAATCGACCCTGGCGCCATGCTGGCGCTGCTGGCCGCGGAGTACGGCGTCCGCCGCCTGCTGCACGAGGGCGGCCCCACGCTGGTGGGCGGGTTCCTGCGCGCTGGCGTGCTGGACGAGTTGTTCCTGACGCTGTCGCCGCATTTGGCCGGCCGCGACCGCACAGCGCCGCGCCCGGGCCTGGTCGAGGGTCTCGCCTTCCCGCCCGCCACCGCTCCCGGCTGCACGCTCATCAGCGGCAAGCAGTGCGGCGATTACCTCTACCTGCGCTACCGCCTGAAGCGGCAACCTTAAGCAAGCCGCTAAGGTGCGGCTGGCACCACCCTAGGCAGGCGATCCTCGACCGGCGGGAGTGGCGGCAGGGGCGCATGCGGCAGCGCCTGGTACCAGTAGGCCACCGAGGAGAAATTGTCCGCGCGGTTGTTCGCCGTCCCGTGCTCGATGGTCGCCTTGAACGACTTCGTGAACGGGATGGGCTGATCCAGATGGAAGCGGTACAGGCTCCAGCGGCTGCCCTGTAGTTCGTGGCCCTGGCCGGCGACCGGGGCGCCATAGGTGGCGTAGGAAAAGGGCTGGTCGCCGAAGTCCCACGCGCCCAGGAAGTAATCCTCCGAGCCGGTTCCCTGAATCGAAGGCTGCGGCGCGCCGTCGATAAAGAACATATCGTCGCCCTCGCCCCACCAGCCGTCCTGGTTCTCGAGCACCGACATGGTCACGCCCACGAACTGGCCGTGGCCGGTGGCCGTCATCCAAACATAGTTGTCGGCGCCGTCCAGATTCGTTGTTGCCTGCACCGCGTGATTGGGTTGCGCCTGCCGGTACTCGGCATGGAAATAGAGCGTGCCCGGCGGCAGCGGATGCGCGTAGGTGCGGTAGTCGATGTTGTAGTAGAGCGAACGGATGGGCTGCTGGCCCTGGTTGGTGATGGTGATGCGGGCATGATGCGCAAACGGCATGGGGAAGAAGCAGTTCAGGGCGCGCTCGTTGCCCACCGACAGCACGGCCGAATGCCAGGCGGTGTACTCGCCCAGCCCCAGCCCGAAGAAATCGCCGATGGGCGCCTCCACGCTGGGCGCCGTTTCGCCGTCCCAGTACAGGCGCAGCACGACGCGCTTAAGGAAGTAGGGCTCGGAATCCGACAGCGTGAACCAGAGGTGGGAAATTTCGCCCGGTCCCTCCGCGTCCAGCACGGTGGCGGTCGCCCCCGGCGCCACCGTCAGAAAATCATGGTTGCCGCCGGTGCGGTCGTAGCTCGACGAGCGATGCGGCGCGTACTGCTGCTGCACGGTCAGATCCGGCTGCCAGCCGTTCAACTGCGCCGCCGCCGGCAGCGCGCAGGCCACCAATGCGGCCAGCACGGCGATCCATCTCCATCTGGTTCCACCCATGAGCGCGTCCTCCTTTGCCAAAAAGCTGAACGGAATTAGCTTACCGCCGCAAGAGCGCGCACGCGCCCCCGAGCACGCCCGGCACCAGCGCTGGAGGCTACCGCGGGCTCGAGCCGAGTCGGGCGGGTTACTCCTCCGCCGCGCGGGCGCTGCGGCGCTGGGCATCGCCGTTGTAATAGGCGTGGCGCACGGCAAAATTATTGGGAAGATACACGCGGCGGCCGGTGGGCGGGCCGCTGGGGTCGGTCCGATCCAACTCCAGCAGGGTGGTCTGCAACAAGCGGATTTCGGCCACCTCGCCCACCACGCCGTTGAGTTCGACCCGGTCGCCGAGCCGCACGCCATTGCGTCCGATGAGCACGAACCATCCGGCGAAGCTGAGCAGGGTGTCTTCGAAGGCAATCGTCAGGCCGGCCCCGGTAATCCCCAGCACTGTCACCAATTCGGTGGGGCGTCCGAAAAACAGGACCAGGGCGGCAATCGCCGCGACCAATTCGGCGGCGAACCCCAGGAGGTGTCCGAGCGTGGAGCGGCGCTCGCGGTCGAGCTCGCGGGCTGCCTGCACCCGCCGCAGCAGCGGCAGAACCAGCGCCAGCAGGCCGGCAATGACCAGCAGCGCCAGCAGGCCGCGCGCCAGGTTGTGCCAGGCCTCTCCCTGTTCGGCTCCGGCCGCTTGCTGCCATTGCGCGTAGGTGTCGGCGAGGCTGGAGGTGGTTTCAATTTGGTGATCGAGCCGCGCGAGTTGCTGTTGCAGGCGCTGCTGCTTCTGGATGCCGGCCAGCGCGCGCGCATCCGGGGCCTTGCTGGTGTTGGCCAGCACTTGCTCGATGCGGATGTGCTCGCGCAGAACTTGCGGGCCGGCGGCCCGGGCGGCCGCGCCGGCCGCCGCAATCGCGGCGGCCTTCTGGTGCAGCAGCCAGAGCGCCCGCAACTCGCCCGCCATGCCATGCGCTTGGCGCGGATCGCGCGCCTGGGCGGCGGCGGCGGCGGCGGCGCGGTCGGAAGCCGACTGCTGCTGGGCGACCGTTTCCAGCTCCGTCTGCTCGCGCTGCAATTGCTGCAGCTGGGCGGCGGCAGTTGATCCGGTCCGCTGCGCGTCCCTGGCGGCGTCGGCCAAGCGGTCCTGATCCAGCCCCAGTTGCGCCTCGACCACCGCCAGTTGCGCGGCGGCGGCTGGCGTGCGCTGGGCTTTCAACCGGGCCGCTTGAAGCCCATCCTGCTGCACCGCCGCCCGCGCCGCGGCAATGGATTGCTGAGCGGCCAGCGCGGTGCGGCTTTCCGCCGCCGGCGGCGCTTCCAGCGCCATGCGTTGCAGCGCGATGGTGAAGGAGGCGTCCAGGTTCTCGTCGCTCAAGCGGGCGGCTTGCGCGGCGTAGGCTTGTTCCTGATCGGAATCGGCCAGCGCCGCCAAGGCGGCGGCGGTGCGGTAGAGGGCTTCGTCGCGGTTGAGCGAGGCGGTGAGCACCGGTCCCAAGGCGGCGCGCTGCACGGCGCCGAAGGGCGAGCTGACGCGGGCACCGGTGAGCAGGTAGGCCGCGCCGCCGCCTGTGGCCAGGAGCAGGATCAGCCCGGTGCCGCGCCAGCTCCGCCACCCGATTTTCACCTTCCTGAGCATGTGACTCATTGTCGCACCCGCCGGGGGCTCGCCACGCTGCGGAGCGTATACTCGAAATACGGCTCTCGCACCGGGGCATGAGAGCATTGACGACCTGAAGGGCCCTGTCTGGCTCTGTTCATTTCGTTTTCCCTTCCCCATTTAAAGGAAAGCGGAATCGCCCATGGGCCCCTTCAAGAGTGTCGAAGATATTCCGAGCCGCTATCAATTCGCCATCGTCGTCTCGCTTCGTGCCCGCAAACTTCACGCGGGAGCCAAGCCTCTGATGGCGCCCGCCTCGCGCAAATTTCCCCGCATCGCCCAGCAGGAAGCCATGGCCGGTCTCCTCAATGTCCTGATCCTTCCGCCCGAACACAAGCCGTAGCGGGCACCTACCGCGCCGCGCGGCGCGCCACGTGCGAGCTTCTGAACGGCATTAGCTTACCGCCGCAGGAGGGCGCACTCGCCGCTGAGCACGCCCCACGCCAGCGCTGGAGGCGGGCCCCAGCCAGCCACCGCGGGCTCGAGCAGGAGCGCATGCGGCGGCCCGCCGCCACCGATTACCGGCGTCGGCCGGCCGATGACCACGCGGCCAAGGCGAGCCTGCCGGATAGCGAACGAGCACATCCAGCAGGGCTCGGCGGTGGTGTAGAGGGTACAGGCCGAGAGGTCGAAGCCGCACGCCGCACGGCACGCCTCACGGACGGCGATGATCTCGGCGTGGGCGGTGATGTCGAGCCTGGCACGCACCGCCTCGACCCCCTCGGCGAGCACGCTGCCGGCGCGCACCACCAGTGATCCGACCGGGGTGTCGCCGCTCGCCAGCGCCCGCCGTGCCAGCGCGATCGCCTGGCGCATGAAGCGCTCGTCGCGCTCGCCTTGGGCAATTGGGACCGCGTTGTCCATGCCTGCACGCTGGTACCCGGGGCCGGACTCGAACCGGCACGGACCTCGCGGCCCTCGGGATTTTAAGTCCCGTGCGTCTACCAATTTCGCCACCCGGGCGGGCTAGCTAACAGCTTACTGCACAAGAGCTTGCGCTGCTTCCCCGGCGGCAGCGGTGTAACGTCACCCGGGGGGCGGCTCGACTCCGGCGATTTGCGCATTATCGCCCCGGTCGCCCGCCGGGGCGTGGAATGCGCAAACGGCTGCATGCCCGACTCCGCCGCTCTCCGGCAATGCTAAGCAAATAGGGGAGTTACGGCACGCCCGCGATGGCCCTTCGATTGCGCATGCAAGGTGCGGCGGCAACAATTATGTTGTTCCATCGCAACCGCGTCACTACCCTCCTCCAACGGGAAGCCTGCCCGGGCCAACACCCTCGGCTCAACTGCGGCAGCTGCAACGGGGTGGCCTCCGCCTTGACGGGATCTTTCGAGATTAGGACCATATGACTGATTTAAAGAAGCTGGCGCTTGGGTTGGTGGTGGCGGCGCTGGCATGCAGCACCGCTCTTGCCGACTCCATCACGTTTCAAACTGCGGCGGGAACGAACGAGACCTCAGGTGGCCAGCCGGTGGCCGCGAAGGCCGTGGTGACCACCGCAGCCGGGGTGGTGACGGTGCAGTTGTGGAACCTGCTCGGCTTAGACGGCAATCCGAGCATCTCGAACGCCGGACAATTGCTGAGCGATTTCAACTTCACGCTGAGCTCGAGTTCGGCTTCGGTGAGCTACGCGGCCGGAACCTCCGGAAGTGCAAACCTCATCGACGTCGGCAGCGGCGGTGCGGTGACGTCCGCCGGTTCGACGGCGCAGTTGGGGTGGGGCTTAAGCTTGGGCGGCACGACCATCACCCTGGACGGATTGGGCGGGACCGCCACACCGAGCAATCTGCTTCTGGGTGCGGCGTGTAGCAGCGGCGCCTACTGCAACGCCAATCGCTCGATTGCCAGTAACGGCCCACATAATCCCTTTGCGCTGAATTACGCCACGTTCACCATCGACGACAGCGCGATCACATCCGCAACGACCGCGTCGAACGCTATGTTTTCGTTTGGGACGGCCAGCGGTGATAACGTCCCCGGAATCCCCAGCACCGTGCCGGAGCCGCCGAGTGTGCTGCTGTTCGCCTCGGGGCTTTTGGGCTTGGCGGCCTGGACGCGGCGGCGCGTGGCACAGGGCGAATAAAAGCGGGCGCATCGCCCTCCGAGGCAGCGTGGTCTGACAGGGTTCGAACGTAAGCACCACCTCGCGGAGTAGCGCGGAGAAGCGTCCTGCCCACGCTTGCGTGCGCCTCAAGCTGCAGCCGGGTCCCGCCGATAAGGCCTAGAGTGCAATAGCGCTTGACGTGACCTTGGCGGTGACCCGGATGGCTCCAGCGGGCAGGAACGATTCTTACAAAAGCGGCTCCTTATCGCAGGCGCCCGCGAGGCCTGGCCGCGCCGTCGCGCCCTGGGGCGCGGGCTATCCCGGTGTCATCACTGGAGATACGCGCTCCCAGCCGGTCTGGAACGGGAAGTGCACCAGCCCGGGTATGACGTGCCCTCCCAGTGCAGATGTGCCCGCGGGCGGTGGCCGCGGGCGGCGGCAATCGGGGCAGACGCTGGTGCTGGGCGCGGTGTGCATGGCGGCGCTGATGGGCATGGCGGCGCTGAGCGTCGATATCGGGGCGGCGTATTTCCAGAAGACCAAGCTGCAGACGGTCGCCGACAGCGCCGCCGTGGCGGGCGCTTCGGAACTGCAGTACGGCGATGTGGCCACCGGCGCCCAGCGTGCCGCCGCGCTCAACAGCTTCACCGACGGCTCCAACGGCGATACCTTGACGGTCAACAACCCGCCGCTGAGCGGCCCGCACTCCGGCAATGCCCAATATGTGGAAGTGATCGCCACCCAGTCCCAGCCCACCTACTTCCTCAAGGTGTTTGGCATTCACACGGTCAACATCCACGCCCGCGCCGTGGGGTACCTGGGCGCCGGCCCCGGCTGCGTCTACGCCCTGGATCCGTCCGCCAGCGGCGCGGTGACGTTGAACGGTACATTTAACGTCCATCTCCAGTGTGCGATGTACGTGGACTCCAAGGCCTCCCAGGCGCTGCTCGCCAACGGGAGCGGTGCGGTGAGCGCAAAATCCGTTGGGGTCGTGGGCGGGTATCTCGCAAATGGTCCGGTCTCGATCACCCCCACCCCGGTGGGCGGCATGATCCCGCTGAGCGATCCGCTGGCGTACCTGGCTCCGCCGTCCACGGCGGGGTCATGCACCAGCCCCACGGTCATCAACGGCTCGGGCACGTTCACGATCAATGCCGGGGTGTACTGCAGCACGCTCATCATCAACGGCAGCCCCAACGTCATCGTCAATCCCGGTACCTACGTGTTTAAGAACGGCATCATCATGAACGGCACGCCCAGGCTCACCGGCAGCGGGGTGACGTTCTACAACGCGGGCGGGGGCCTCACCCTGAACGGCAGCGGCTCCTCCAACCTGAGCGCCCCCACCACGGGCCCGTACGCCGGCATCCTGGTGTTCCAGTCGCGCAGCGACAGCTCCCAGCTCACGATTAACGGCAGCACGTCGAGCGTCTTCAATGGCGCCGTCTACAGCCCCGACGCCCGCATCGTGGATAACGGCAGCGGGACGGCGTCCGCCTATAGCCTGCTGATCGGCGACACCATCACCATCAACGGTTCCGACACCCTCAACGACAACTACAGCTCGCTGCCGGCGGGCTCGCCCATTAAAGCCGCGCTGCTGGTGGAGTAAGCCCATGGCGACGCATGCAGCCAAGCGGGTGCTCAGGGTGCGGAATCACCGCTGCCGGGGGCAGGCGCTGGTGGAGGCCGCCATCATTTTCCCGCTGCTGCTGTTGCTGCTGCTCGGGGTCGAGGAGGTGGGGCGTCTGGCCTACACGGCCATCGTGGCCAGCCACGCCGCCCACGCGGGGGCGATGTATGGCGCGCAGAACAACGTGACCGTGGTTGACAACGCCGGCATGGTGCAGGCGGCGGTGGGCGATGGCGGCGAGGTGAGCAGCCTGAGCGCGAGCGCGAGCCACGCCTGCACCTGCGCCGATGGCAGCAGCGCGCCGGATTGCTCGCTGAGTGATTGCAGCGGCAGCCGGCTACAGGTCTACGCCAAGGTCACGACCACCGCCACCTTTACGCCCATTTGCAGCTTTCTCGGCTGGCCGTCGCCGGTCACGGTGCAGGGGCAGGCCGCCATCCGGGCGGGGCAATGAGACGGGCCGGCACCGTTTCCAAGCTGCCGCGGCGCGAGGGGGGCGCGGCCATGGCGGAGTTTGCCCTGATCGCACCCCTGCTGCTGATGCTCCTGCTGGGGGTGGTGGGGTTGGGCTGGGCGCTCTACACCTATAACTTCGTGGCCGATGCCGCGAGTCAGGCCGTACGCTACGCCATCGTGCGCGGCGCCGATTGCACCAGTTGGGGCAGCGCCTGCCCCGCCAGCGCCGCCGACATCCAGGATTACGTGCAAAGCCTGGTGCCGGCCGCGATCAATGCCGCCGACGTCACCGCGACCACCACCTGGACGCCCGATAACTCCCCCGGCAGCAACGTCAAGGTCACGGTGACGTACAGCTTCACCCTGAGCATTCCCCTCATGCCCGCCGCGGTGCTGCCCATGCAATCCGCCGCGCAGATGGTCATATCGCAGTAAGGTGGCGGCAGCGGGGCGTGACTTTGGTCACCCCAGCGGTGCGGCGGCGCGGCGCAGACTGGGGGCATGAAGGCAGCAGCCATTCTTCGCCATGGTCCTCTTCACGGCGCGGCAGGTGCATGCCGGTGCGCGAGACCGCGCCCATCAAGGCTCGATCCGGCGGCGGGGGTGGCCGTCGACAAAGTGCCGGGACACTGGCTGCTGGCCAGCTTGGGGAAGCGGGTGTTGCGCCCCGGAGGCCTGGAGCTGACGCGGCAGATGCTGACCCGGCTGCGGCCCTCCGCCGCCGATGATGTGGTCGAATTCGCTCCGGGCATGGGCGTGACGGCGCGCCTGACGCTCGCTCAGCGGCCGCGGAGCTACTGCGGGATCGAGCGCGAGGAGGCGGTGGCGCAGCATTTGGAAGCGAGGCTGGGCGGGGGACACGTCCGCGGCGTCCATTTTATCCGTGCCTCGGCCGAGGCCACCACGCTAGCGTCGGGCTCGGCCACGCTGATCTATGGCGAGGCCATGTTGTCGATGCAGACGCCGGAGCAGAAGGCGCGCATTCTCGCCGAGGCGTTCCGCGTGCTGCAGCCGGGAGGCCGTTACGGCATCCACGAACTGGCGCTGCTGCCGGATGCGATCGGGGCCGCCGAGCGCAAGGCGATCGAGCGCGAGATGTCGATGAACATCCACGTGGGCGTGCGGCCGGCCACGGTGGCGGAGTGGCGGCGTCTTCTGCAGAGCGCCGGCTTCGAACTGGAGTGGGAGACGACCGCGCCCATGCATTTGCTGGAGCCGCGGCGCTTGCTGAGCGACGAAGGTTGGAGGGGCGCGCTCCGCATCGCCTGCAATATGCTGCGCCGTCCGGGAGCACGGCGCCGGGTGCTGGCCATGCGGCGCGTCTTCCGCCGCTACGGCTCCCACCTCAGCGCGGTGGCCATGGTGTGCGTCAAACCCGCGGCCTGACTCCGCTTAAGTTGACCCGCGGCTCGCGTTTCTTTACTGTTCGAGCAAGGCCGGGACGATGGTAAAGAAATGGCTGGTCATTTTGGCGTTGGGCGTGGGCGCGCTGGCGCAAAGCGCGTCCCGGCGGGACGCGGCGGCGGGCGGGGCATGGGTCTACTTCGGGACCTACACCCACGCCAGCAGCCGCGGCATCTACCGCGCGCGCTGGGACGCGCGCACCGGCAAGGTGGGGCCGGCCACGCTGGCCGTGGCCACCGACAACCCCTCCTACTTCGTGATCGCACCCGACGGGCGCTTCCTCTACGCCGTCAACGAAATGGTGGCCGGGCAAACCGAGGGCGCGGTCAGCGCCTTTGCGCTGGATCCGTCCACGGGGGCGCTGCGGCTGCTCAACCAAGTTCGGTCCGGAGGCACTGACCCCTGCTACATCTCCATCAATAAGACGGGCCAATTTCTGTTCGTGGCCAACTACGGCTCGGGCAGTGTGGCCATATTCCGGCGCAATCGCGATGGCAGCGTGGGTGAGCGCACGGCGTTCTGGCAGCATGACGGCCACAGCGTGAATCCCGCCCGCCAGGCGGGGCCGCACGCTCACTTCGCCCTGGTATCGCCCGACAACCGCTACTTGCTCTCCGCCGACCTGGGCATGGACCAGATTCTGGTGGACCATTTCAACGCCGCCGCTGGCACGGTATCGCCGGCCACGCCGCCCGGGGTCAGCTTGCCGCCCGGCACCGGGCCGCGGCACCTGGTCTTCGCCGATCAGGGCCAGCGCGTCTACGCCGTCAGCGAAATGGGGTCGATGCTATTCGCCTTCAATTATCACGACGGCCGGCTCACGGAGTTCCAGGCGCTCAGCACCAAGCCGGCGGATTTCAGCGGCGATAACTCCGGCGCCGAGATCGCCCTGGCGCCGGATGGCCGTTTTGTTTACGTCTCCAACCGCGGCGCCAACACCATCGCCCAGTTTGCCGTGGACCGGGCGACGGGGAGGGTGTCATTGGTCGAGGATGTCTCCACCCAGGGCTCCGGGCCGCGCATGTTCCAGCTCAGCCCCGATGGCCGGTTCCTGTGGGCCGCCAACCAGAACTCGGCCAACGTCGTCGAGTTCCGGCGGGACGAGACGACCGGCAAACTCACCCCCACCGGCGTAACAGTGAAGCTCTCGATGCCGGTGTGCATCCAGTTTTATCGGGCACAATGACCGCGGGCTCGCCGATCGTGACTTTTTACCGGGGCGGATGCGACGACCGCGGACGGCGGCTGGCGGAGATCCTGGCCTGGAGCGATGCACGGCTCGAGGCCGTGCACGACTACATTCAATGGGTGTTTCCGCTGCCGGAGGCGAGTGGAGCGAACCCGTCGGCGCCGGTACTGAGCCAGGCCGACATCGCCGCCTTCGGCGCCGATCCCGGGCTGCGGCAGCGGCTGGCGGCCGCGCTGGAGCGCATGCAGGCATTTTACGGGTTGCGCCCGCCCGGCCCGATGCCGTGGCTCACGCCCGGCAACCATAATTACTTGCGGCTGACGCGAATGCTGCGCTGCCTGCGGACGCTCGGGCTCGAGGCCGAAGCGCGGGAGCTGTTCGCACAGCTCGAAGCCGTCTACCGGGACCATGCCGCCGTAATCGGTGCGGTGACGTTCGGGTTCTGGCGCCGGGCGATGGCGGCGGCGCTATCCTAAACGCATGGCGCTGGAATTTACCACCTCGTGTCTGCAGGACGCGCTCGCGTTGTTCCGCATGTACAAAAAACTCGGCGATGGCGCGATGGCGGAGCTCGAGGATGCCGACTTCACCCGCACGCTGGATCCTGAAATGAACTCGGTGGCGCAGATCGTGAAGCACATGGCTGGCAACATGCGCTCCCGCTGGGAGGGGTTCCCGGAAGCCGACGGCGAAAAGCCCGACCGGAACCGGGACAGCGAGTTTGAGGCGCCGCCGCAAGGGCGGGAGGCGGTGCAGGCGCTGTGGGAGCGGGGCTGGGGGTACGTGTTCCAGGCGCTCGCGCCGCTGAGTGACGCCGACCTGGGGCGGCGGGTGACCATCCGTGGCGAGGCGCACTCGATCACCCAGGCGGTCCACCGCCAAGTGGCGCACTACGCCTACCACGTCGGCCAGATCGTGTTCCTGGCGAAACACCTGCGCGGGGCGGCGTGGCGCAGCTTGAGCGTCCCGCGCGGGGGATCGGCCGCGTACAACCAGCGCGTGGCTGAAGGCCGCGCCAGCCAGCGCTAAGGGGCGGCGCCTGGCCACCGGGGATGCGCCCGCGCGCGTGCTGGCCTTCAACGTGCGCTATCAGTTCTAACCGGTCGAGGCAGCTTGGAAGCGCCACGAGCAGAGCGGGCGCCCGCTGCCGCCAATCGAAGCCCGCCCACAAGCGACCAGCGGGAGCGACCCAGCGAAGAGTGGCGAGCCACCAAAAAAGTGGCGAATGACATTACATAGACTTTCGTGCCGACTTAGCCCCACGGCGCCAACGTAGCAATCCGCACGCAGTTGAAAACCTGAGGGTGCGGGCGCATAGTGCTCTGGGGCGAAGGGTCGCACCCGTTTAAGGGGGGCTAGCGGGGACCTCTAACGGATGGCATCAGCCCGGAGAGCAGGCTACGAAATGGAGAAGTTAAGAATAAAACCCCTGTTCGTTTCACTGATGGCACTATTCACCTTGACGACCGGCATGGTGGCGCAGTCGAGCCCATGTAACCAGCCCGCGGCTTCGCCCGCGGTGAGGCTTGCCCTGCCGGCGCCTCCGTTCACTGCGGTTCCTTCGGCGGATGGCTGCTGGGTCTTCGTTTCGATGGTCGGCGGACGCGGCGGACAGCCGGGAATCGCGGTCGTGAAGCGCTCCGGCGGCACACTCACCTTGGAACACACCGTCGCCGTGACGCCCACCCCGACCGGGATCGTGCTCACCCACGATGGCCAGCTATTGATTGCGGCGGCGGGTTCAGCGACCGTTTTCCTCGACACGAAAAAGTTGATGGTGGGAGACGCGAATGCCGTCCTGGGCTCGATTGGCGGCGGCCGCGGCGCCATTTACGTCAATGTGACCCCGGACGACAAGACCCTGTTCGTCAGCCAGGAAAATGGCGGGACCATCACGGTCATCGATTTGGATCGGGCACGACGGCGGGGGTTCAACGATGCCGCCGTGATTGGCCAGATACCGGCGGGCGAAGCGCCGATCGCGCTGACCTTCTCGCCCCGCGCAAAATATCTGTACACGACCAGCGAATTGGCTTTGCCGGATTGGCAATGGCCGAACGCCTGCAAGCCCGAAGGCTCGGCCGTTCCCGACACGGTGCTGGCTGAACCAGAGGGCGCGGTAGAGGTCATTGATGTGGCGAAGGCCCGCACCGATCCGGCGCACGCCGTGGTCGCGCGCGTCCCGGCCGGTTGTAGCGCCGTACGGATGGCAATGTCGCCCAACGGAGACCGCATTTATGTCACCGCGCGGAATAGCAATGCCCTGGTTGCTTTCGACACGGCGAAGTTGATTTCCGATCCGGCGCACGCCCAAGTGGCGATGGCGCCGACGGGCGACGCCCCTGTGCCCCTCGCCGTTGTCAACCAGGGGCGGGAAGTGATTGCCGGAAATTCGAACCGCTTCGCTGGCGCCAATGCGCCCCAGCAACTGGTGGTTTTGAACGCGGCCCGGTTCAACCAGGGCGCCGGCGCCGTGCTGGGTACCATTGCCGCCGGCGCTTTCCCGCGTGAGATGCGCGTATCGGCCGACCAACGGACATTATTCCTGACCGATTTCGGCTCAAGTGCGCTGCAGATGTTCGACCTCAGCCGGCTGCCGATCGAGGCCCATGTGCCAGCCGACGTCGCGGCGAACGCCAAGGCATTGGCTGAACGCAGCCAGCGGAAAGCCATCGTGCTCTCCCCCAGCCTGCTGGCGGCCTACGCCGGGGCTTATCAATCGCCCAATGATCATCGTATCTACGTGATCTCGGTTGCCGGTGATCATTTGTTTCTGAACGACAGCCCGCCGGCCATGCCGGAGGCCCTGTTCGCGGTGTCGCCCTCGGATTTTTACCTGGCTTCCGGACCGAAGATCACGTTTCCGAAGACCGCTCCGGGACAGCCTCGCGTCGATCACCTGGACATTCAGCTACCGCCGCAGCGGGCGCGCAACTTGGGGTTAGCGGAACACAGCAGGGCCCAGCGGCTGGACGATGCCGTGGGCAACCCCTATGCCGACGAGGCGGCGCAGTTTCAGCAACGGTTCAAGAACAAAATCCCGGCTCCGGGGAGCGAGGCTGCGGCACACACGTCGATGGCCGAGTTGCAGTCGGGCCAGGCGAACGCGGGCCTATTCGCGGTGCCGGGCAAACTGCGGCAAGGTCTGGTTGGGCTGAAATCGGCGGCGGCGATGGCCGGCGCCGTGCAGTCGCTCCAGTTCGACTCGGTAGGCCGGGCGGGGCCGGACATCTATCTCGCCAAGAGCGCGAACGGCACCTGGGCGCTGAGCCTTTGGCTGCTGCCCAATGGCAAACTGGACGACGCCACCCTGATCATGGTCGCCCCGCCAGCGGCCGAGATCGCCCTTGCCAGCGGGTGCGTAGCCGCGGCACGGCGATCGTCTGGGCCCTCGTCCCGGTCAACCCCGCCGGCGGTGTTGGGTGAGGCGGCGGCCGCCGACCTGCGGACCGCGGCCGAGGATACCAGCAGCGCGGGCTTGGCATCGGGTTACGTGGAGCAACTCGCAGCAGCGGGCGGCGTGGGGGCCACGCGGGCGGCGGCGAGTTGTGAGGCCATGATGGCGGAGACGGCGGCGGCCGCGACGGAGACAGCGGCGGCCGCGGTGGAATCGGATGTCGTCCGAGCCACGGCGGCTTCGGCGGCTGGAGATAAAGCCGCGGCGCAGCAGGCGCGTGACCGCGCCAACTCGGATTATTCGACGTTCCTCGCCGCGAACGGCCAACTGGCCAAGGCCGCAGCCGCCTTAACCGCCGCAGCCAAGGAGAACACGGTGTTCTTCGCCGCTAACGTTGGGGCCGCGGCCATCAACGATATTGGGACCCAGGACGCCTCCGCCGCAGGGAACCTGCTGGCGGCGGCGACCGGCGGCGGACCAGCGCAATTGAGCGCGGCAGCGGCCAACGAGACGAAGGCCGCCGCGAATGCGCGTACACTCGCGGGCCTTGTGGTTCCGCCGCGAGCCAAGAGCTTCCAAGCCGTGGCCCAAGCGGAGGCGGCGGCTCAGCTGGCGGCGCAGGCGGCGGCCGGGGGTGCGAGTCCCGCCGCCGCCGCTGCCGCCGCGGTGGTGGCAGCGCATGCCATGGCCGCGGCGGACGGACCCGGAAATCCCTTCGCGGGCGCGGTGGAGACGGGGGCGGGGGCGGTCGGCAATGCGGCCGCGGCCACAATTTCGGTGCGGGAGGCGATGGGCAGGCTGAGATCGCTTCCGTAAGTTGCGGGCTGTTGTTGATGGGCTCGGCGGCTCGATGCAGTGGGCGAGCGAGCCAAGAATGGTAAGCCACATGATGAAGCGGGGATGGATGCTGGCGGCGGTGCTGGCGCTGGCGGTGCTGGCGCCGGCGCAAGGCCGCGGCCGCGGCGGGCGGGGCGGCGGCAACGGGCTGGCGCCGGGGCAAGTCGTTCTCGATGCGCCCAACACCTATAACGCCGCGGCGGCGGCGCGGGGCAAGGTGCTGTATTCGGCGCAATGCGCCTCCTGCCACGGCGACGACGCGCGCGGGGGGAAGGGGAAGGTCAACGTCGATCTGATTGAATCGGCGATGGTGCTGGACGATCTCGGCGGACAGGAGATCGGCGAGTTTCTCAAGTATGGACGGCCGGAAAAGAATATGCCGGCCTTTCCCACCTTGACCCCGGCGCAGGTGAGCGACATCGCGACCTTTCTGCACCGCAGCGTCGCCGCCGCCGCCTACCGCTTCGATTACAAGACCATCAACGACTTTACCGGCAACGCCCAGGCGGGCGAGGCCTTCTTCAACGGGCCGGTGGGCAAGTGCTCGACCTGCCACTCGGCCACGGGCGACATGAAAGGGCTGGCCGCCAAAAACCGCGACGATGCCCCCACCATTCAGTCGCTGATCGTCAATGGCGGCGAGCGCTTCGCCCGGGGCGGGAGCGCGGTCATCGCCACCGTCACCTTGAAAAACGGCGACACGTTCACGGGCACTCCGGTCCTGGCCGACGATTTCATGGTGACCATCAAGCTGCCGGAGGGCGGGACGCGCTCCTGGCTCCGGCGGGGTGGTTGGCCGCAGTACGCCGAGCACGATCCGCTGCAAGCCCATAAAGAACTGGCGCTGCAGTACACCGACGCCGACATCCATAACCTGGCCGCGTATCTGGAAACATTGACGGGCGCGGGCCCCAGCGCGGCTGCGCCGCGCGCCCCGCTGATGCTCGCGCCGGCTCGGGGGCCCTCACGCCCCGCGCCGGCGCTGCGCGTGCAGAGTTCCGGCCCCGATCCCTCCACCGCAACCTTGGGGGCTTCCTGGACCACCTACCATGGCGATTACTCGGGCCGCCACTACAGCACGTTGGACCAGATCAACCGGACCAACGTCAAGAGTTTGACGACGCTGTGGGTGAAACAGATCGCCCAGGAAAACTACGGCCCCAACACCGGCACGGCGTACCAGGCGGGGAATCCGCTGATTGCCCTGCGGGGGAGCACGGCCGGGGTGCGGATCGCCGCCGAGCCGTTGATGGTCAACGGCGTGCTGTACCTGTCCACCTCCGATCACGCCTGGGCGATCGATGCCCGCACCGGCAGAGAGTTGTGGCACTACTACTGGACCACCAGCGGAGGCACGCACACCGTCGGCAACCGTGGCATGGGAATGTACGGGGACTGGCTCTACTTCGAGACGCCCGATTGCTATCTGGTGTCGCTGGACGCCAAGACCGGCAAGGAGCGCTGGCAGCGGGAGATCGCCGATGTCCGTCAGTACTACTTCTGTTCGCCGGCGCCGACCGTCATCAAGGACCACGTCATCGTGGGCGAGGGCGGCGACTCGCTGGACCTGCAAGGCTCGCTGAAATCGTTTGAGCCCTCGACCGGCGCGCTGCAGTGGACCTGGTACACCACCCCGCAAAAACCCGCCGATCCTGGCTACAACTCCTGGCCGGATGAGTATGCGCGCACCCACGGCGGCGGCATGACCTGGCAGCCGCCCACCTACGATCCGCAGTTGAACCTGCTCTACGTTCCCACCGGGAACCCCAATCCCGTGGGCGCCACCCAAAGCCGCGCGGGCGACGATCTCTACACCTGCTCGGTGGTGGCGCTGAACCCCGATACCGGAAAAATGGTCTGGTATTACCAGACTTCCCCGCACGACAGCCACGACTGGGACAGCACGCAGGTGCCAGTCTTGTTCGACGGCACCTGGGATGGCAAGCCGCGCAAGCTGTTGGCGCAGGCCACCCGCAACGGCTACTTTTTTGTGCTTGACCGCGTCACCGGGCAGCACCTGTTAACCAAGCCCCTGGTGGATCCGCAGTACCTCACCTGGTCGAAGGGGGTCAACGCCAAGGGGCAGCCCATCTCCGACCCCAAGAAGGAACCGGCCGAGGACGGGGTGCTGGTGGGACCCGGCAGCGCCACCAATTGGCCGCCGCCTAGCTATAGCCCGGAAAGCGGGTTGTTCTACGTGGGCACGGCCGAGGGGTTGGAGATGGACTACCGCATTGACGTGGCCTCGCGGCCGGAAGGGTTTGGGTACGTGTCGAAAGCGGGGGTGACGGGCCGCAACGGCATCCGGGCGATCGATTACAAGACCGGCACGATGCAATGGTTTCACGCCGGGGGCGGGCCGCAAGGGCTGCTGACCACCGCCGGCCATCTGCTGTTTGGCGGCGACGGGCACAGCAACTTCATCGCCTTTGATCAGGATACGGGCAAGATCCTCTGGCATACGGCGCTCATGGAGGAACCCTCCGACGGCCCGGAGACCTTCATGCTGGATGGCCGGCAGGTCGTGCTGGTGGCGGCCGGGGACCTGCTGTATGCCTTCACGCTGAACGAATAAAGGACCATCGCCATGACCTATACCAGACGTGATGTGTGCCGGATGGGGTTGGCGGCGCTGCCGGCGGCCGGGCTTTTGGCTGCGGCCGACCGCCTGTGGGCGGCGCCCGCGAAGCCGGACTCGGTTTTGGGCGGCGTGCGGATCGGCACTATTGCGCCCTATAGCTTTCACAACCTGCCGGACGACGCGCACTCGGTTCTCCAGGACTTGCTCACCGATAACCTGAGCGGCTGCGAATTGCAACACTACTGCGCCGAGCAGTTCGCCGGCGCGCCGGCGGCGGCGGCGCCCCTGGCCCGCGGTGGCCGCGGCGGCGGGCGGCGCGGCGGGCGGGCACCGCTGACGCCGGCCCAAAGAGCGGCGCGGGCGAAAGCGGCCGCCCAACTCCAGGCCTGGCGGCTGTCGGTGTCGATGGATAAGTTCAAGCAACTGCGCCAGCTCTATAACGACGCCGGGGTCACGATCTACGCGCTGAAACTGGCTTCCGGACGTTTCCCCGCGCCGATGTCGCAGCCGGAGTGCGAGTACGCCTTCAACATGGCCGAGGCGCTGGGGGCGCAGTGCCTGCAAATCGAATTCCCCGAGGGCAAGCCGGAGATCACCCAACAGCTCGGCGCCGAAGCCGCCAAACGGAAGATGATGGTGGGCTACCACGCCCACCTCGATGCCTCGCCCCGCCTGTGGGAGGGGGCCATGGCGCAATCGCCTTACAACGGCATCAACCTCGATATCGGCCACTGGATCGCGGCCGGCAACGCCGGGTTGCTGGATTTCATCCGGGCCAACCACGCCCGCATCACCACGCTCCACCTCAAGGACCGGCAGAATAAAGCCCACGGCGGCAAGAACGTGCCCTGGGGCGAGGGCGATACGCCGGTGGCGCAGGTGCTGCAGTTGATGCAGGCGAACCGCTACCCGTTCCCTGGGACGATCGAGTTCGAGTATCCTGTGCCCGCCGGATTCAGCAGCCTGAAGGAAGTGGCGCGCTGCCTGCAGTTTTGTCAGAAAGCCCTGTGAACACCATGGAAAATCGTCGCACTGTGCTGAAGGGACTGTTGGGAACGATGGGACTCACCGCCGCCGCGGGGCCTGGCGCGATGGAAGCATTCGCGCGCGGCGTGGCGAGCCCCGAAAGCGCCGCGCAGGCAGGCGCAGCGGGGGCAGAAGCGCCGAACGCCAAACCCAACATCATGTTTTTCCTGGGCGAGGGGTTGCAGCACAACGAATCCTCCATCGCCGGCAACCCGCTGATGAACACGCCCAACATCGACCGCATCGGGCGGGAGGGCTGCAGATTCAATAACGCGTTCGTGGTGAACGCGCTCTGCCTGCCTTCGCGCGCCACCATCCTCACCGGGTTGTATTCGCATACCACCGGGGCCGCCAGCAACATCGAGGGCACGATTCCGCCGCGCTTCAAGCTCATCTGCGACCTCATCCATGACGCCGGCTACGAGACCGCGTTCTTCGGCAAGGCCCACGTCAAAGGCTCGCTGACCGATCATTACTGGGACTACTACTTCGGCTTCGAGGGCCAGGCCGACTACTACCGCCCTGTGATCACCGAGGGCATCAAGGGGAAATACGGCAAGCCCACCCTGCATTTGGGCTACGTGGACGACATCCTCACGCAGAAGGCGGTGGAGTGGATGCAGCAGGAGCACGCCAAGCCCATCTGCGTGTTCTTCTGGTTCTACGCGCCGCACGTCGCGTTTTACCGGCCCCCGGACCAGGTCAACACCTTCAACGGCGTGCCCGTGCCGGTGCCCGCTGGCTTCGACGAATTCCCCGATTACAAGGGCAAGCCGCGCGCCGTGTTCACCGCCAACAACAAGGTGGGGGTGAGCGAGGTGTTCGACAACTGTCCGCGCTCACTGGAAGAGCTGGTCAAAAACCACTACGTCGGCGCCATGAACAACGACAGCAACATGGGCAAGATGCTGGCGGTGCTGGAGAACCAGGACAAACTCGATAACACCGCCGTGGTGTTCAGCTCCGACCATGGCTTCTTCCTGGGCGAGCACCGCTTCTACGACAAGCGCTTTATGTACGAGCCCTCGATCCGGGTGCCGATGATGATCCGCTACCCCAAGCGCGTCCCTGCGGGCACGAGGAACCGGGAGATGGTGCTGAACCTGGACTTGGCCCCGACCTTGCTCGATATCGCGGGGGTGCCGGTGCCGGCGGAGATGCAGGGCCATTCGATGATGCCGCTGGCCGAGGGCAAGAACGTGCCCTGGCGCGAGGATTGGCTCTACGAGTACTACGAGTATCCGGGCTGGCAGAACGTGAAACCGAACCGCGGCCTCAGGACCAAGCGCTACAAGTACATCCACTTTTTCCCCGAGCCCGAGGAGTTCGAGCTCTACGACCTGGAGAACGACCCCAACGAGCTGCACAACCTCTATGGGCTGCCGGCCTATAACGACCTGGTGAAACAGTTGCAGGCGCGGCTGGAGCAGCATCGGCGCGACACCAACGACACCTACCAGTACAAGCCGACCGGGTTGCCGCTGTACGACACCACCACCACGCTCTGAGGGTGGCTCGCCACTTTTCCTTGGGTCGCTCCCGCGATGCTCGCACTGTGAGCATCGCTCGCTTGAGGGCGGGCTTCG